>NZ_CP017770.1:308478-616956 GCF_001857945.1 Paenibacillus crassostreae | reverse complement strand
TGCAGTACCTCAGTGGAAGTATCTTTTAATGCAAGCTGGATTAGTGTGGTTCGTCGGGGTGATCGTCGCCTTACTAGCTTTCATGGTGTCTGTCTTAGTTAAAAGCACAGCGGCAAGTATTGTTGTTATGATGGCAGCGATTATTGCAGGTTCTATTCTGACCAATATGGCTTCAGCTTGGACAAGCGCTAAATATTTATTTATGGTAAACTTACAGCTTACGAATTATTTATCAGGAACACCTGCTCCCATCGGAGGAATGAATCTTAATTTTTCGTTGATTGTATTGGGGTTATGGGCATTTATCTCGGTAATTGTTTCATTCACCGTCTTTACGAAACGGGACATCTTGAATTAAAATGGACAAGGATACCAAAACATCTGTTTGCATCGGATGAATATCCTACATAAAGATTTACAAAGGAGGAGCATGAATGGTCGAGCAGATCGATTTGTTTGCAGAGTCATCCAATAAAGGCGAAAAAGGTCATGTTGGATACGATGTTGACGACATTCAAGTGCTCGAAGGTCTGGTAGCAGTTCGCAAAAGACCAGGAATGTATATTGGTAGTACGAGTAATTCGGGGCTTCATCACCTATTATGGGAAATTGTAGATAATGCGGTGGATGAACATCTAGCCAAATACTGCACAAGAATAGAAATTACATTACACAAAGACGGGTCCGTAACCGTTCAAGATAATGGTCGCGGAATTCCAACAGGAATGCATAAAACAGGTATACCAACACCACAGGTCGTATTCACGATACTCCATGCCGGAGGGAAATTCGGCGGATCAGGATATAAGAAGTCAGGTGGTCTTCATGGGGTTGGGGCTTCAGTAACAAATGCTCTATCGGAATGGCTCGAAGTCGAAATTTATCGCGATGGAAAAATACATCGTCAACGTTTCGAATATTGGATCGATGATCAGGGCAGAGAACATGTAGGTGAACCTTCTACGGGTCTTGAAATGTTTGGAAACACCAATAAGACGGGAACCAAAGTTACATTTAAACCAGATAGTCGTGTCTTTTCAGCTGGAATTCATCTTAACTATGATACATTATCAGAACGCGTGATGGAACTTGCTTTTCTAAATTCGGGGCTTCGAATTGTCCTCAAGGATGTTCGAGCGGATAAAGAAGATGAATTCTTCTATGAGGGTGGTGCTAGCCAGTTCGTTGAGTATTTGAACGAGGGTAAGGATGTTCTCCATGATGTGATTCACTTCAGCGCTGAGAAAGATGATGTTGAGGTTGAGGTAGCCCTTCAGTATAATGCCGGGTATACAGAGACATTGGCCTCCTTCGTTAACTCCATTCCTACTCGAGGTGGAGGTACGCATGAGACTGGATTTAAAACAGCCTATACGCGTGTGATGAATGATTATGCTAGAAAAACTAGCCTTCTCAAAGAAAAGGATAAAAACTTGGAAGGTTCTGATTTACGTGAGGGTATGATGGCTGTTATTAGTGTCAAAATGTCCGATGTAGAATTTGTGGGTCAAACCAAAGATCAATTGGGAAGCGCCTCTGCTCGTAGTATGGTAGATGCCATCGTTTCTGAGAATATGCAAATCTTCCTAGAGGAGAATCCACAGATCGCCCAAACATTAATCAAGAAATCGATTCAAGCCTCGAAAGCGCGTGAAGCTGCTCGTAAAGCACGTGATGATATGCGCACAGGTAAGAAGCGTAGCGAGAGTTCTAATCTTAATGGAAAGTTAACTCCTGCACAGTCGAAAGACGTTACACGAACAGAGCTTTTCATTGTGGAAGGTGATTCCGCGGGTGGGTCAGCTAAACAGGGTCGAGACTCTAAAATTCAAGCCATACTTCCGTTAAAGGGAAAACCATTGAATCCGGAGAAGGCTAAGCTCGCAGATGTTCTTAAGAATGAGGAGTATCGAGCCATTGTATCAGCGATTGGAGCTGGTATTGGTCCTGATTTTGTAGTGGAGGATAGCAATTATTCTAAAATCATTATTATGACTGATGCGGATACGGATGGAGCACATATTCAAGTATTGCTTCTGACGTTCTTTTACCGTTATATGAAACCTCTTATTGATGCAGGACGTGTCTTTATCGCTCAACCGCCATTGTACAAGATTACTCGTAAATCAGGGAAACTCGAAACGATGCGTTATGCATGGAGTGATGAAGAGTTAGCGAATTATCTGAAGGAATTCGGGGATAAATTCGAATTACAGCGTTATAAAGGACTTGGGGAAATGAATCCTGAGCAATTGTGGGAGACGACGATGAATCCTGAGATGCGGACATTACTCAAAGTTCAGATTGTAGATGCTACCAAAGCAGAACGAAGAGTTTCAACGTTGATGGGAGACAAAGTTGATCCACGTAAGCGTTGGATTGTAGACAATGTTGACTTTACAGATGTTGAGGAATAGAAGGTGAATGTATGAGCTTATCAGAAGAATATCTACCGGTCTATTTAGAAGAGGTTGTAGGAGATCGTTTCGGCCGGTACTCTAAATATATTATTCAAGATCGTGCCATTCCTGACGTTCGGGATGGATTGAAGCCAGTACAACGTCGGATACTTTATTCGATGTACGATTCAGGGAATATGCCTGACAAACCTTATCGTAAATCGGCCAAAGCAGTCGGTGATGTGATGGGAAATTACCATCCTCACGGAGACTCATCAATATATGATGGGATGGTCCGTATGGCTCAGCCTTGGAAGATGGGGCATACACTTATAGATGGACACGGTAACTGGGGATCTATTGACGATGACCCAGCAGCTGCCATGCGTTATACGGAAGCAAGATTATCTCCCATCGCATTAGAGTTACTGCGTGACATCGAAAAAGGAACGGTATTATTTAAAGATAATTTCGATAACACAACACAAGAGCCTACCGTGTTACCTTCAAGATATCCGAACCTACTCGTCAATGGAGCTAGTGGAATCTCTGCAGGTTTCGCAACGGAAATTCCACCGCATAATTTGCGTGAAGTCATTGATGCGTGTATTGCTGTTATGCAGAAACCTGAGATTGAACTTGAAGAATTGATGACCTTCATCAAAGGACCTGATTTTCCACTTGGTGGAACGATTATGGGTGGAGAAGGCATCATGGATGCTTATCGTACCGGTAAAGGTCGTATTTATTTAAGATCGAAAACAGAAATTGAATTTATGCGCGGTGGCAAGCAACAGATTGTTATTACGGAGATTCCTTTTCAGGTAGTTAAATCACGCCTAGTTACAGCTATGGAGAATATCCGCTTAGAGAAAAAGGTAGAGGGTATTGCTGAAGTGCGCGATGAAAGCGGACGTGAAGGGTTGCGTATTGTTGTCGAATTAAAGAAAGAAGCCGATGCACAAGGAATTTTGAATTATTTATTGAAAAAAACAGACCTTCAAGTAACGTATAACTTTAATATGGTTGCGATTGTTAACAAAGCCCCTCACCAATTAGGATTAAAACCGATTCTGAAAGCTTATATTGATCATCAACGTGAAGTCGTTATGCGTAGAACTAAATATGATCTTAACAAAGCAGAGGATCGCTTGCATGTCCTAGAAGGGCTAGTGAAGGCACTTAACATCCTTGATGAGGTTATTGCAGCGATTAAGGCTTCCAAGAACCGACAGGATGCTCAGAACAACTTACAGTGGATGTTTGGGTTCACCGAACGTCAGGCAGATGCCATTCTAATTTTACAATTATATCGCATTACGAATCTAGAGATCACGACTTTAACGAAAGAAATGAACGAGATTGAGAAGAAGGTTGAAAATCTACGGGCCATTATTGAAAGTGATAAGAAGTTGCTCGCATTGATTCGTAAAGAATTAATGGATATAAGAGATAAGTATGGAATAGATCGTCGTTCTGTTATTCAGGGTGAAGTAGAAGAGATTAAAGTGAATCTCGAAGTTCTCGTAAGTGCAGAAGATGTTATCGTGACCCTTTCAAAAGACGGATATATCAAGCGTACGGGAATGCAATCTTTCACGCGTTCAGGTGGGGATCGAGAAAGTTCTGGTGTGAAAGATGGCGATTACCTAAGACAAGTGATGGAGCTTAATACACTTGATAATTTGTTAGTCTTTACGCAAAAAGGTCAATACTTCATGCTACCGGTTCACCAAATCCCTGAATTTAAATGGAAAGATGCAGGTACCGCGATTGTTAATGTCATACATTTGTCTAAAGAGGATGAGATCGTAGGCGTTATTCCTGCTACAACGTTAGATGATCCAGGTAAAAGCGTTGTATTTGTTACGAAAAAAGGACAAGTGAAACGTACAGAATTGAAAGAATACATGACCACTCGTTCAGGTGCAATTGCTGCTTGTAAAGTTGGAGATGAAGATGAAATCATCTCTGTGACACTGAGTGATAGTACAAAGGATATTCTCCTAGTTAGTAAATTAGGAATGAGTATTCGCTTCAAGGAACAAGAAGTAAACGCGATGGGTCGTGTATCTGGTGGCGTTAAGGGAATTCAGTTACGTGATGGTGACGAGATCATCTCAGCCCTCTGGGTAGAGGAAGATGAAGGTGAGATTCTGACGATTAGTGATATTGGTTATGCTAAACGGTCACTATTAGTCGATTATTTATCACAAAGTCGTGGGGGTAAAGGATTACCAACCTTCGAATTTAAAGAAGGCAAACGTGTGAAACCGAATGGTAGCCATTTAGTAGGGGCTTTCTACTGCAAAGAGCCATTAAGGATTTGTGCGGTCAGTCAAGCTAGTGTATTTACTGAAATTACATCCGATCAGGCACCTATTTCAGATCGTAAATCAATTGGTAAGCATCTAATTCACCTAGAGAAGAATGATCAAATCATTGATATATTTGTGAAATAAAGAGATAATTCAGAAGACATCCCGCTTTTATGTGAGCGGGAATGTTCTATTTTTATATAAAAAATGTGATCTAGGAAGGAATTGGAACATATTTCTCGAAAATGAATGGTATGAATGATGATTTACCAAAGAAAGGTAGGTATACCATTGCAGACTTCTGAATTCGCGAAATTATGGTCCCAGCTCAGCAAAGATTATAAACTGCATATGGAGAGCGAGCTAGCACCTATACTAACAGAACCACAATTAACTGTACTTGAAGTCATAATGGAGCGCGGCACAATGAAACCTTCTGATTTTATCCCCTATTTAGCCACGAGTCCGGCTGCAGTCACGATGCTACTTGATCGGATGGAGAAGAACGATTTATTGACAAGGGAACGTGATAGTAATGACCGACGAATAGTCTGGGTGTCGATCTCTGAGAAGGGAATGCAGGAAGTAGATCGAGGAATGAAAATTCGTGATGAATTTCTGTCCACTGTATTAAATCGTATTTCATCTCATAATCAACAACTACTTATTTATCTTCTAGGTAAGATCACATCAAGGGTTGGTTGATGAATTTAGAATAGAATTTAATTCTTAGGTTACTATTAGTAGAGACAGCTAAAGGGAGTCTTACATATGAATAAATCACAATTATTAAGAAGTCCGAAACACCGCAAATTACTTTTTGGCGTTGGACTTAGTTGGCTATTTGATGCAATGGATGTAGGAATCATATCATTTATCGTTGCAGCACTGAAAGAAGAATGGACTTTGTCTTCAGGACAGGTTGGGTTTCTGACAAGTATAAGCTCCGTAGGGATGGTGCTGGGTGCTGCGTTAGCAGGCATTATGGCAGATCGCTATGGACGTAAAGCAATTCTTCTGTGGACATTATTAATTTTTTCTATTGCAAGTGGGTTATCAGCTTTGGCTACTGGATTTGGGGTTCTATGTTTATTACGCTTCATATCTGGAATTGGGCTTGGTGGAGAACTTCCGGTCGCATCGACTTTGGTATCCGAATCCGTACCTGCTAAAGAGCGTGGACGTGCAGTAGTACTATTAGAAAGTTTTTGGGCAGTAGGATGGATATGTGCTGCACTCATTGCATACTTTATCATTCCTAAATTCGGTTGGCAGGCTGCTTTCGTGATAGGTGCTGTTCCAGCGTTTTATGCATTATATTTACGTCGAGCAATTGAGGATCCTCCACGATTCGTTCAGCAGCAAGGTCAACGTCGTCCTACTTTACGTGAAAAAGTAACAGAAGTGTGGTCTAGTGAACATCGACGTTCAACAATTATGTTATGGATCTTATGGTTTACTGTCGTATTCTCTTATTATGGCATGTTCCTGTGGTTGCCTTCGGTTATGGGCTTAAAAGGGTTTAGTCTTATCAAGAGTTTTGAGTATGTTCTAATTATGACGTTAGCTCAATTACCTGGATATTTCACTGCGGCATATTTAATAGAGAAGTTTGGACGTAAATTTGTGCTCGTTACTTATTTAATCATGACAGCGATTAGTGCAGCCTGGTTCGGATATTCAACATCTGTGGGCATGCTGATCACTTCAGGTATTTTCTTATCCTTCTTCAATCTAGGAGCATGGGGTGGACTATATGCTTATACCCCAGAGTTATATCCTACAAAGGTTCGTACCACTGGAGTTGGAATGGCTACAGCCGTGGGTCGTATAGGTGGTGTGATCGCTCCATTACTTGTGGGTATATTACTTACACGCAATATTGCGATTGATGTTATCTTTATCATGTTCTTTGTGGTTATCCTTATAGGTGCTATGTCTGTATTGTTTCTTGGGAAAGAAACGAAAGGGATTGAACTGCAGGATGAATAGTTAGGTTATAAGGGCAAAATGAAAACCTGTTCATAAATGAACAGGTTGATTTTGTCTTTGATGTATTTACTAGGAGAAGGGAGGTAAAAACTTATAATTATTAGATGAGTTCGTCATCAGCTTCATCTTCAAAAGAATCGTCAGCGTCTTCGTTTTCTACATCCTCTACTTCTTCTACTTCTTCTACTTCTTCTACTTCTTCATCCTCAGCAAGTTCTTCACTAAGTACTTCTTCCGTAGAATCTTCAACTTCCTCAGATACTTCTAGTTCATCTAAGCTAACTACTTCGTCTACAACAACTTCATTTTCTAAATCTCCCATATTGATCCCTCCATTTATACACCTAGTTCACTAAGTGCATACTTAATATATCATCAACTCATAGAAAAGAATGTCATACGATGCGAGAAATGCCTAATAATTTTCAGCTATAATTCGCTATTAAATGATGAACTTTGATTTATTCTTTATACGTTCTTGTTTGGGAACCTGTGAAAGTACATATATATTGTTACATCCTGTAATCTTTCCGCGAAAAGATTTGAGAAGATTATGATAATATATATCTATGGTTGTGAAGGTTATCATAAACAAGGGATACATAGAAGACTAGATCCATGTAAGAAAGGTGATTAGATGCAAACGTTGTTTGATGTTATATTTGAGATGGATGTGCATGATGAATTCGGATGGAATTTTGAGAATATAAAGACAATGAAGCTTAATGGATTAGAGATCTCTCAGAAATTTCTTAATTTTGTTCTGCAAAAGGGTGACTGTGTAGAGATTGAGACCATGGCAGGAAAAGTGCGTACAAAGGTTGTTTCCTAAGACGGGACTAAGAAAACATATTAATTGTCGATGATATAACTTATGTGATGGAATTAGCGTTATATCCTATATCTAATAAGTAAGGAGGCATCATACATGTTCCTGAACAAGATTCGAGATAGGACATTATATGACCGTAATAAGTATGAGCAAGTTCCACTAGTTGGAAATAAGCGCTTTTTATTGTTCTCATTTATATTGATAGCTATAATTATCTTTTTGAGCATTCGCTATCCTGGGCCGTGGATGTTCGTCGAAAGGCTCATTCAGATGATTGGACTTCCTATTCATTCACAGGAAAATGGAATGGGTTTATACTTCACGAACATATTCCTACTAGCTCTCTTGGTAATTGCTATCTTCTTTATGACGAGAGCACTTAACAGATCGAAGTTTGTAGGATTTATCATCATTATCGTACTGATAACTCAAGCGCCGGATTGGTTGACGGTCATCTATCAACGCGTATTCACTACTGGAGTTTATGCTGTAGAACTGAAACAGCCTGTGAATTGCAACTACGATCTTAGGAATGGTAAATTTGATGGTACTTGTCATTTGTTATTAATTAACCATAGTAGTGAGAAGGTTGAAATTACTCCTACAATTACATTTCTGGAGTTCGGACGTGGATCAGAAATAACGTTACCTGTGATTACATTATCCACAATTGACCTTCCACCACGAGCAGAATACTCTCATCTAGGTGAATTTAATATTGAGACGGATATTCGGGGCAATAGTTCAGGAGGTGGGAATGGGGGTATGAGCATTATTTTGAATGATGGGCTTAATAAGCGAGAATGGAAATAGTGGCTGCTACGTCAATAAGAAGAGGATCATCTAAAAGTTAATTTACTTTTGGACGATCCTCTTTATTTTTGTAAAAGCATGCTATAGCTCAACTTGCTCCTGCGGCCACAAATCCCAAGGATATTGTGATGGAGGAGAGGAAACTAATGTTACCTCTTCTTTTGTTACTGGATGAGGAAATCCCACGAAAACTGACCATAAGGCAATTTGTTGTCCTGCTTTATTGAGGTGAACGCCATATTTCTGATCACCGTAGAGCGGATGACCAGCATGGCTGAATTGTACACGGATCTGATGGGATCTACCTGTTAACAGCTCTACCTGTACTAGACTTAATGAATCAGAAGTCCCGATAACTTTATAGTCGAGAATCGCATCTTTAGCGCCCGCAGTTCCCTTCGGAACAACAGATACTGTATTGGTTCGCGAATCCTTTAATAATGTATCCGTTAGTCTTCCTTGTGAAGATTTAAGCGAACCATGGATCACAGCTAAGTACACTTTGCGGAACTTATGACTACGAACAGACTCTGAGAGGCGTGACGCTGCTTTAGATGTCTTAGCGAAGATCATAGCCCCACCAACAGGTCGATCTAGTCTATGAATAAGTCCAACAAATACGTTGCCCGGTTTACTATAACGATCTTTGATATCCTGTTTAAGTATATTAACTAAATCAGGATCACCAGATGCGTCTTCTTGAGTGGGTACGTTCACAGGCTTAACGATTCCAAGCAAATGATTATCCTCATAGAGGATTGGAATATTTGATTCAGAAGTGAGCCCATCTTTCATGGTCTTAAGCCTCCCAACGACCTAGAATACCACAAGGTAACGTCAGACCTGACGCAGAGATAGGCAAACCGATTTCACCAGAAGATATTTTACCAGCATATTTACGAGACACTGTCATTGTTAACATATTACTCAATACTGTAGGTGAAATCCCTGTGGTATACGAATTAATAAGCATAAAGAGAGGGTTGTCCGACATAATCTCCATACAGCTCTCAATAAATGGATATAGGCTTGATTCAAGCTTCCACATTTCTCCGCCGGGTCCACGACCATAAGAAGGAGGGTCCATAATAATAGCATCGTATTTGTTACCACGACGTTGTTCACGTTGAACAAACTTAAATACGTCATCAGTGATGAAGCGAACAGGGCGATCCTGAAGACCGGATAGTTGAATATTATCTTTGGCCCACTGAACCATACCTTTCGCTGCATCAACGTGTACGACTTCAGCACCTGCGTAGGCTGCGGCAACGGTAGCACCACCAGTATAAGCAAATAGATTTAATACTTTAATAGGACGCTTAGCTGCAGTTATTTTATCCATCATCCAGCGCCAGTTCACAGCTTGCTCAGGGAATAGTCCCGTATGTTTGAAATTAGTTGGTTTGATATGGAATTTTAACTTACCATATGAAATGTTCCAACGTTCAGGGATCGCTTTCTTCATATCCCATTGTCCACCACCTGCAGAGCTACGAGAGTAATGACCATGAACATTACGCCATGTATCTGTTTCGTTCTTTAATGGCCATATAATCTGTGGGTCTGGTCTACGCAGAATGACATCGCCCCATCTTTCAAGCTTATCACCATCACCCGTATCTAATAATTCATAATCTTTCCAATCTTGTGCTACATACATCATTAATCCATCCTTCGTTTCAGTCTAATAGTCATTAAGTATATATTGTACATCATTTTTCCTTAATAATGCATCTTAATCAAAGAGAGCTTCGCAATATTCACTTGAAATTCTAGTATTTTACGAGTAGAATGAGGATGTAATAGGTTGTACGTACAAGATGATAGTGAGTATGACTTATGAACTATATTTTTTTTGTATATGAAGTTAAATACTCTTGAAAAAGGAAATTTAATTTGTTTTATGTTGTACGCACAATTCATATTAAAGAATAATTAGGAGGTTTTTGTGATGTTAAAAGTGAAACCGTTTCAATTCTGGTTCGTAACTGGAAGTCAACATTTATATGGACCTGAAACACTTGAGCAAGTAGAGGATCATTCACGTAAAATTGTCGAAGGACTTAACCGTAACGATAGTGTGACATTCGAAATTGTGAGCAAACCCGTATTAACGAATCCAGATTCAATCCGCAGATTGTGTATAGATGCGAATAGCGATGATCAATGCGCGGGTATCATCACTTGGATGCATACTTTCTCGCCAGCTAAAATGTGGATCGCAGGTCTTTTACAATTGAAAAAACCGCTTCTACATTTGCATACACAATTTAATCGTGAAATTCCTTGGGATGCGATTGACATGGACTTCATGAACTTGAATCAATCCGCTCATGGTGACCGTGAGTATGGATTCATTGGTGCTCGTATGGGAATTCCTCGCAAAGTTGTTGTTGGATTCTGGGATGATGCTGCTGTTGTTGAACGTATTGGCAGTTGGATGTCTACGGCTACAGCTTATAATGAAAGTCAGCATCTTAAAGTAGCACGCTTCGGAGATAATATGCGCAATGTTGCCGTTACAGATGGTGATAAAGTTGAAGCGCAAATTAAGCTTGGTTGGGATGTTAGAGCCTATGGTATTGGCGATTTAGTTGATGTGATTAATGAAGTGTCAGAAGGCGATGTGAAGGCACTCTTTGAAGAATACACTCAGAAATATGAGTTATCTGAACAAGCGAAAGCGGCTGGTCCAGTAAAAGAAGCCATTCTTGAGCAAGCTCGGATCGAGCTTGGGATGAAAGCATTCTTAGAGCAAGGTGAATTCTCTGCATTCACTACGAATTTTGAAGATCTACATGGTATGAAGCAATTACCTGGACTTGCAGTTCAACGACTAATGGAAAAAGGTTATGGATTTGGGGGAGAAGGGGATTGGAAGACATCCGCATTACTTCGCCTAATGAAGATTATTGCTCATAATGAAGGAACCTCCTTCATGGAAGATTATACTTACCACTTCGAAGCTGGTAACGAGTTAATCCTTGGTTCACATATGCTTGAAGTATGTCCAACGATCGCAGCAGGTAAACCTCGTATTGATGTTCAGCCTCTATCGATCGGTGATCGTGAAGATCCAGCACGTATGATCTTTGATGGTCGTAGCGGTCCAGCTTTAGTTGCTTCACTTGTTGATATGGGTAATCGCTTCCGCCTAATCATTAACGTAGTAGATGCAGTTAAAGCAGTGAAGGATATGCCGAAACTACCAGTGGCACGCGTGATGTGGAAGCCAGAACCTTCATTATCTGTATCTGCTGAATCTTGGATTCTAGCAGGTGGGGCACATCATACCGTATTCTCATATAAAGTAACAACAGAACAGTTAGTAGACTGGGCTGAGATGGTTGGAATCGAATGTGTCATCATTGATAAGAATACAACTACGCCATTGTTCAAGAATGAATTACGTTGGAATGATATGTACTGGAAATTGAATTCTTAATTACATCATTTATGATTCAACCAATAAAGCAAAGGCCACTTCCTCCATTGGAAATGGCCTTTGCTTTGTCATATTGTTATAAGAAATGGAATACTGCTATCCCGTGTATTGATAATAATCCTGCTTCTCCTGCGTGACGAACCCACAGGATTCATAAAGTTTCAATGCCTTAGGGTTATGGACGGCTACTTCTAGCCACAATTCTTTATCGTTTGGTCCTTCCTGCTCGATAATGAGTTGAAGTGTTCTACGTCCAATTCCTTGGCTACGAAGAGCTTGATCCACTGTGAAGGCGTATATCCATGTTTGTGCTTCCGATGGGACAACATTAACTTTACCGGCAGTTACACCGTTAGAGTTCACAACGTACATATTTTCTAGTCCATCTTCGGTTATCGTCTTATACATATCGAGCACATCCTCATTACTCATCCCGAATCCTTCTTTGTCTAGACGTATCAATTCTTCGATATCATCATCAACAGCACTCCGGAGGGTAATTTCGTATGTAGGGTTATTCGGAGCATTTTCGTCTGATGAGTCTTGTGTATGAGCAGAATTCCATCGCATTTGATACTCGGAGCTCTCATATTGACTGGAGATCGTATGAAGAAACTTTTCTCCAGAGAGTGAATTAGATGGTGTATTCAATAGTAACGATGAATAACTTACTTCGGATGTAGCATGGATAGCTTTTTGAAATAAGGATGTAAAAATCCCTTGACGACGAAAATCGGGATGTACCATTCCACATATCTCGAATTTACTACCAAATTTATAGACACCTAAGAAACCGGTAAGTAGATCCCCCGAATAATGTAAATAATCCAGCTTGTCCTGTGGCTTACGTGTACGTAATGTCTCCCAATTCAGCTTAAGGGCTATATAATCAATATTTTCACATAACTGTTGCAGTGTTTGAATTTGTTGAAGTTGTTGATGACTAAGCATTAGCAGTTCCTCCTAATATTCTCCCCCATGAAAAACTTCACTTCAATACATCAGCATATTCCGGATGTCGCTTGAATTGAGCTTGAGCATATGTGCACACGGGTATGATTTTGCTGTCTTCCTGTCTTGCTAGATCTACGACTTGACGCACGAGCTATTGTCCAATAGATTGTCCACGTAGTGACTCTGATACATAGGTATGATCAATATGAAGTTGCTGTTGCTCGGGTCTACTAAATGTAATTTCCGCAATGGTCTGACCATCTTCTTCAATATAGAATCTACCTTCTTCGGATTGGATGTTGTTCATTAACGTAGCCTCCTTGGTTTATTTTGATTATACAACTGATACTTAATGAATACTATAAATGAAAAAAGTTCTGCTAACTTTGGGTTAGTGCCTGTTTCCCGCTCATTGATAAAAGAATAAACTGTGATCATACCATGTTTAGAAGGTGGCTAGATAATGGGGATCAAGAACGGTTCACAATATATGCAGCAAATTGATCAATCTAAGCCTGAAGTCTGGTTTCATGGAGAGAAAATCATGGGTAGTTTGTCAAATCACAAAGCATTCCGTGGACTAATGTGCACACAAGCTACATTATATGATATGCAGAATGAGTTGGATTATAAGGACAGAATGAGCTATATATCGCCGATAACTGGCAATCCAGTTGGATTGTCATTTCTTCAACCTAAGAATAAAGAAGATGTATATAAACGCCGAGTGATGATGTCATTGTGGGGTGAACGGCATCATGGAATGATGGGCCGTTCTCCAGATTACATGAATACAGGACTTATGGCCTTTCAATCAGCTGCGGATTTATTATCAGAGGATTCCCCGGAGCGTGCGAATAATCTAATGAGTTATTATGAGTATTGCCGTGAGAATGACGTGACACTATCGCATGTGTTTGTTCAGCCACAAGCAAGTAGAGTGGTTCAATTGATGGACGACGGTTCATTTGACACCTCAGCAGCTCGGATTGTGGATAAGAATAAGGATGGATTGATTGTTAATGGTGCATTTCTATTAGCAACTCAAGGGATAACAGCTGACGAAATATGGGTTCATCCACCTGTTTATACTCAACTACTTGAAAAGAATAACCCCAATACCTTTGTTTTTGCTGTTCCAAATCATCTACCGGGAATGAAGTGGATCTGTCGGGATAGCATGGTTGGAGGAGATTCAACTTATGATTATCCACTAAGTTCACGTTTTGAAGAAATGGATACTTTGCTTATATTTGATCATGTACTTGTTCCTTGGGATCGTGTGTTTGTGGATGGTAACGATTATTTATCACAACAACTGTTCTCTGCGAGCGGGTTTCATACGCATACAGCACATCAAGTGTTATGTCGCTATATTGCGAAATCAGAGTTTATTCTAGGGATTGTGCTTCAAATGGTTGATACTTTAGATATCGGATATTACCCACAAGTGATAGAAAAGATAAACGAAATTATTGTTCATGTTGAGACCTTGAAATCACTGCTCTTAGCAGCTGAACACAATGCGGTTGCCGATCGTTGGGGAAGTATGCTTCCTGATCGGAATCCGCTATGGACAGCTAATGTTATTTTCCCCAAAATATATCCCCGAATGTTGGAGATCATTCAACTTATAGGAGCTAGTGGATTAATTATGACTCCGTCTGAGATGGACTTCAATCCAGATTTAAATCCTTACTTAGACATCTATCTGAAAGGGAATGATCGGGATGCTAAAGATAAGGTTCAGTTATTCAGACTAGCTTGGGAACTTAGTTCAAGTGGGTTCGGGGGGAGACAACAATTGTATGAACGATTCTTCTTCGGAGATGCCAATGCGGTGAATAGGAGACTTTACCAAGGTTATGATCATAAAGATCAATATATCAAGCGTGTGAATGATTTTATGGGCCTATAAAGAACAAGAGAACCTCTTTCTATAAGAAGGAGGTTTTTATTTATTTACTATTTTGTTGCGATGATCACAAGGGCAGGGGATTCGATAGAATATGGGGATTTACCATTAGTAATTGTTGCCACTCTTCAGCGGTTAATGGTGAAGAGTTCACTCGAATGGCTAAATTTAGCAGATGGGAATATATAGATACTCACGTGCATACATATGTAAGGGGGAAAGTCCGGGTTACAAGGAGAGGGAAATCGTCCGAAAGAGCCATCCTTTACGAGATGGAGGCGGACGGATATGACCGTAGAACAGCTCATTCAACTGCTTGTGCTGATGATTATGATCATACAGCTCGTGGTTGGAAAAGGTAAGTCATAAGTTAGAGAATGTCATTAGTGAAAAAAGAAACAAGCAAAGAGCGCCCAATGTGGCGCTCTTTGCAGTATTCAGAGAAGGGGGCTAGATTGACCCCAAGACGACGTATGACTAGTGCAAGTATAATTAAATGCGATGTTACAGTTTTTGTGTATTATGATTGGATTACCATGATCTCCGCTTACCGTAATAATACATACTAAGAGGCCACCAAAGAATGGCGAAGATCGGATAGACTGCCCAGACGGTGTTCGCGGTTGAAATAACATTTGTGATGATGAAAAATAGGCTTGTGAGGAGGCTTCCTACAATGGCGAATGTGAAATGACTCTTATTTCTCCCGAAGTATATAGCTAAAGGCCACCATAATACGAGAAATGCAGGATATATGACCCATAGATACTGAGGCGCATAGAATGAATTGAGCACTGCGTAATACAGGATTGTACATACACTTCCAATGATGGCGGTTGTTAATGCTGAACGATATTTTCCTAAATACATAAGGATGGGCCACAAGAGAATGGGAAAGATTGCAAATACAAACCATATATGTTCGGGACTATTTAGCATATTCTCAATAATTAGAAATGAAATGAGGATGAATGAGGTTATTGCTGAATAGTGATGAAGTTTTCCTTTGGTCAAAAAGTACATCGAGATCGGCCACTGTAGAATAGCAAAGGAAGGGTAAATAAACCATAAATCATGAGGTGTGGTGCTGTAATTAATAAAGGCAAAAAACAGGATGCTTAGCACACTTGCAACGGTAGCAAAACTTGCTTGATGCTTATTCATTATTTGTAATCCTCCTTATTTCATTCCTAACCATTTATAGAACATCGCGAGCGGCCACCAAGCTACAGCGAACACGGGATATACGAACCAGATCACATCTGGTGAATAATAAAGATTGATAAACACAAACAATGCCGTAATGAGTCCGCTTCCCCAAAGTGAGAATCCTAAATGCAAAGAATAGCGTTTGGGGTTTTTAACGGGCAATCGGTTCGTACCCAGCTCTTTTTTAATATCTTCAATATCACCAAACTCAACAATGGCCTTGTTAATGGCATCTTCCTCATCTTTACCACTAAACATCAGATCGCTAACTTTCTCTTCCAAGTTCTGAATAATATCTTGCATCATCAGTTCTTTGTGGTCGCTTGCAGGAACATCCTTGAACAATTCCTTAACATGATCTTTAATTTTGCGAATTACATACCCTCCATAAAAATATTTATTATTTCCTTGATTTCTTGCCATTCTTCAACCGTTTCTTTGAAATAAGCCTTTCCAAGCTTGGTGATTTTGTAATACCTACGTTTGCCCCCATGTGAAATGTCTCCGAAATAGGATTCAATTAATTCTCTTCGTTCTAACCTTTGGAATACGGCATATAACGTGGCCTCTTTAATCTGAAATCGGTCATTAGTGCGCAAACTGATTTCTTTGGAAATTTCATAACCGTATTGATCCTTCTCATAAATGAGCCGCAAAATAATAGCATCTAAATGTCCACGAATGATGTCACTACGAACCATTAGTATCCTCCTTCTTGAAAAAGTGTTCTACCTGATAGAGTAAAATTATCACACATTGCTCTATCTGTCAAAGTAATTTTTGAAACCTAATATTTTAAATACCCATTAATTCAATGCGAATAATTAAATTAGTGATTGACAGACCATCACATTAGCTGATAGTATTCAGTTCATATTCAGATTCACTACGCATCAACCCCCAATTGAATACCGTGCAATCAATCGACTGGTTAACCAGAGATTCAGTATAGAAAGGATGTTACTTTCTTATTGGATCTCTTTTTTGTTTGTCTAATTATCTAATGGATAGGAGCTGAGAAGAGAACATGTCTAATGAATTTAAAGGAGAGATCAAGCGTTATTACGAAGAGAGTACACCATGGTGGCCGAGCGCCAAACTTTCACCTGTAGGCGCGCCGAATGTAGTCTATATTGTTCTAGATGATACGGGGTATTCTCACCTGGGATGTTATGGGTCTGATATATCCACCCCCAATATTGATAAATTAGCTAGCGGTGGACTTCGGTATACGAATTTCCATACAACGGCTATATGTTCTCCCACTCGAGCTTGTTTATTGACAGGAAGAAACCATCATTCTGTAGGTATGGGATTTCTTGCGGATATGAATAATGGGTTCCCGAATGTGCGAGGAAGAATTAGTAAAGAGACGGCATTGCTAAGTGAGATATTACAAGAAGAAGGATATAGTACGCTGGCTGTAGGTAAGTGGCATCTACTTCCGTCAGGTGAACGTTCTGTCGCAGGACCGTTTGAACATTGGCCGTTATCTCGAGGATTTGAACGTTATTATGGCTTCTTAGGTGGAGAGACGAACCAGTGGAATCCAGATTTGGTCGTGGGTAATGAGTATATTGACCAACCGAGGAAAGCAGAAGAAGGCTATCACCTAACAGAAGATCTAACGGATAAGGCGATCAAATATGTGAGAGAACAGAAAAGTGCAGCGCCAGACAAACCATTCTTCCTATATCTTGCCTATGGGGCCACGCATGCTCCACATCATGCACCTATAGAATATATCGATAAATATGCTGGTAATTACGATGAGGGTTGGGATGTCGCCCGTGAACAATGGTTCGAGCGTCAGAAAGAATTAGGGATCATCCCTGAACATACGGTTCTTCCACCACGTAATCCAGGAGTGAAAGCTTGGGAGTCTTTGACGCCTACGGAGAAACGCTTATTCGCAAGAATGCAAGAAGCATTCGCTGGGTTCTTGGATCATACAGACTACCATATTGGTAGATTTTTGGATGCTTTGAAGGCCATCGATCAATTCGATAATACGATTATTGTACTTGTATCCGATAATGGTGCAAGTCCTGAAGGACAACAAGTTGGAACATGGAATGAGTATAAGAATTTTAACGGAGCTGCAGAACAAGCGGAACAAGAAATCAGACATATAGATAAGCTAGGCTCACCAGAAGCGTACAATCACTATCCTACCGGTTGGGCGCAAGTAGGGAATACACCGCTGAAATGGTATAAGACTTTTGTGCATGCAGGTGGTGTGAAAGATCCATTCATTATTTCGTATCCAGATAAAATAAAAGATGTCGGAGGCATACGAAGTCAATATCACCATGCGATCGATGTTGTTCCAACAATTCTAGAACTGGCAGGTATTCAGGAACCCTCTGTCGTGAAGGGAACGGAGCAGAAATCAATAGAAGGCGTTAGTCTAGCCTATAGTTTCGACAGTCAATCCGAAGCAAGCCACAGAACGACTCAATATTATGAGATGCTTGGTAATCGAGCGATTTATCATGGAGGATGGAAAGCCGTGACGTATCATATCCCAGGTACTTCTTTCGATACAGATCAGTGGGAGCTATATCATGTAGAAGAGGATTTCTCAGAGGTGAATGACCTTGCGGCATCTGAACCTGAGAAGTTACAAGAACTCATTGAACTATGGTGGGTACAAGCGGAACAATACGGCGTTCTTCCTATTGATGGGCGTGGATTGTTTGGAAGGTCTGGACAACAGGATATCCCCCACACCGTGACGTATACATATTATCCGAATCCGGGCGGGTACCATCATAATATTCATTTCAATACGAAACTAACCCATTCAATTGAAGCTGAATTTATTCGATCTTCTGTGGACGAGGAAGGGGCTATTATTGCTCAAGGTGGTAGATTTGGTGGATGGGCACTTTTTGTTCAGTATAATCGGCTTGTATACCATAACAATTATATTGGTGAGCATCATGATACGGTCGTATCTAATGAAGTACTACCGATAGGATCTGTTACTGTAAGGTTTGATTTCGATGCGAAAGACCAAACGATCACATTATTTATCAACAACAAACAAGTAGGAGAAGGTGTAATATCCCAAATTTCTAATTTGGGTGGGCCTGGTGTATTTTCGGTTGGCAAAAGTGCATTAACACCAGTCACAGAAAGTTATGAATCTCCTTTTGCGTTCACAGGTGACCTTAAGGAAGTTCGATTAACTATTCTCCGATTTGTTCGGGATCTTGATATAAAGACAGCTATCGAATTAGCCGTTGATTAGGATGGTAAGTAAATCTATGTAGGATGAAAAGAGGTCGTGTTATGTATAGCAAAAAAATGCACATACTCGTATTAATGATCGTGTCTGTCGTGATGTTGGCAGCATGCAACTCTTCTAAAGATGGTTCAGCTAAGGCAAAAGATAATTCGTTTACAGTAAATATAGCTAATATGAGTTTACCTCTATTAAATGTGGTGAAAGAGCAGGGGTGGTTGGAAGAAGAATTTGCAAAATTAGGGGCGACGGTAGCTTGGACGACTCATACTGCCGGACCACCCATTAATGAAGGGATTGCTTCTAAGCGCATCGACTTGGCTGTGTTGGGTGAAGGTGCAATATTGTCTGGAGCGAATAATAAGGTGGATATTAAATTAATCTCTTTATTAACGGATGGACTGCATGGCGTTAACTATCTTATTGTACCCAAAGGTAGTGATATTAAAGATGTTTCTGACCTAAAAGGAAAGCAAATTGGAGTTATGTTAGGAACATCACATCATGTATTTCTTCTTAAAATTCTTGAGGCAGCGGGACTTCAGCAATCTGACGTTAAGGCCGTGAATTTGTCGATCCCCGATGCACAACCTGCATTTCAAACAGGTCAATTGGATGCATGGATTACAGCAGATCCATTTGCAGAAATAGAAGTAAATACGAATGGTGCAACAGTTATTTCTTCAGGAGAGTCACTCCATATTACTTCTCCAACGTTCTACGTCGCTCGTGGTGACTTTGCGAAGGAACATCCAGAAGTAATAGAGTCATTCTTAAAAGTGATCGAGAAGACGATTCAATTCTCCAAAGACAACCATGACGAATTCATTGATATCGCCGCGAAGAGTACTGGGCGCGATCGTTCATTAATTGAAAGCTCCGCTACGAAAGCGGAGTATCAAAGCTCACCCATTTCTGATGAGATATTAAAAGAGTTACAGACTTCAGCAGATATTCTGACGAAGTTAGAGTATTTAACGAAGGACGTAGATGTGAAACCGTTGGTGGATAATACGTTTGTTGTGGGTTTGGGGAAGTAGCTAAGTGATGATTTAGAGGTTTCATAGAAGTAATAGATCAGTCATATTGTCCCTCACTGTTATTCTCTAGTTGTTATGAGAATTGTAGGTGGGGGAATTTTGTGATTGAGTGTAGGAGGTGGAGAAGTCATTAGAAAACTTGGCGGAGCCATCTTTTGCGATCGTCGCTACGATACGGTCTTCGTGTACCTCAATGGGGCAGAATCCTACTATGCTGCAAAAGGGTTCCGCGGCACACTGAGGGTCTAAACCGTTGTTATTTAGCTATTAGTTCAAGAATCTGATTGTAAGCACTCAGGAATTGAGCGGGGTTAGGATCTTCTCCTTTAAGTTTTGGAACGTCAAATTTAGATAAATCGAAATGATGCTTAGGTTGAACATCATGCTTAGCTAAACAACTCTTGCTGCAGGCCAAGGGACAACCATCAATTGCAATGATGTCACGTCCCGACTTTGCTGTTTTGACAAGTGATTTGACATCACCACCGACACCAGCAATGCAGGACATTTCAGCTATGTTTTGTCGATCCATTTTTATTGCAATCATGTTGGCGGTCTGCGCTGCCGATGAACATCCAGAACATGAATAGACAAGAGGAAAATCACTATTTTTCATGGGGTATCTCTCCTCACTTTCAATTTTCGATCCGTTAATGTTTGCATTGAATAAATCTTTAGGTATCATAACCTGAGGTTACTGACTCAACAGTGAGGTAGGTCACTTTTAGTTTTAATAAAATATTATTTATTCTCCAATGAAAGTTACGGAAGTTATTCATATTTTTGGTATCATATAATTATTATCGTGTAGGGAAATTAGGAGGTAATATAATGAAGCAGAATGATCAATTGCAGGTAAATGCTTTATCTGATGTCGAACATTTAAAAGTTCATGGTAGAACAACAGGATGCTTAACTCCTTTAACGTTGTTTTGGACAGGTAGTGCTATTGAATTCAATGTAAAGGGATCTGAGCTGTGGATTGAAGTAGAAGCGGATTATGATGTTTATGAGCCTTGGATTAGCATAGTCATTAATTCAGTTCCGGTAAGCAGACAAATGCTAACAGCAGGAAAGTATTGGATCTGTGTATTTAGAGGCATGAATAACAGTGTTGTGAAGAATGTTCGTATTGTAAAAGATGTGCAAGCGATGAGTGGGGATCCTGACTGCTCTTTACAGATTCATGCCGTGAAGGTGGATGGAGAATTTCTACCCGTGGCGGACAAACCTTATAAAATAGAATTTATAGGTGACAGTATTACTTCAGGAGAAGGAACGATAGGAGCTCAAGCTGAAGAAGATTGGATTCCGATGTGGTTTAGTGCAATACATAATTATACCGCGATGACAGCAGCAGCTCTGAATGCAGACTATAGAGTGATTTCCCAAAGTGGTTGGGGAGTTCTTACGAGTTGGGATAATAATCCACAGGGTAATATTCCAGAGTACTATGAGCAGGTTTGTGGTCTTCTTAATGGAACTAAGAATGAAGCTTTGGGCGCTTTGGAAGAACATCATTTTGATACGTGGCAGCCAGATGTTGTTGTCGTTAATCTTGGAACAAACGATGGGGGAGCTTTTCATTCACCAGAATGGGAAGATAGCTTAACTGGGGAGATCCATAAGCAACGATTAAATGATGACGGTACTTTTCATAAGGATGACATACAAGCTTTTGAGGACGCTACCGAGAAGTTTCTGATGAAGCTCAGAAAAAATAATAAAAATGCGCATATCGTATGGGCTTACGGAATGCTAGGTATTCCCATGATGCCGGCAATCTACCGTGCGGTCGATGCCTATACCAAGAAAACAGGAGACAAGAACATCTCTGTTGTTCAACTTCCGAATATGACAGAGGAAACTGTCGGTTCAAGAAGTCATCCTGGAGTATTAGCCCATGAACAAACAGCCAAAGAGTTAGCTGCATATTTGAAGGATATTTTAACGAGATAAAAAGGAGGAAATATGAACCGAATATTAGTTATTGGATCAGGGGAATCGGGCAAATCTACCCTATCTCAAAAGCTTGGTAGCATACTGGATCTCCCAGTCATCCATTTGGATACATATTTTTGGAATGCCAATTGGGTACCTAAACCCAATCATTGAAAAAATCAGAGCGTCGGTACACCAAATATCAAATTGAACGTGCTTGTAAAATGGTAATCTCTATGACTAAAAGACCTAAGGTCAAAAGTATCCAAACGATTTTGACGAGTAACAAAAAGAATGATGCCAAACAAGAGTTGAAACGTAAAACAGAAATTAGCAAAAATAACTTTGGCTTTACACGTGGGGCTTCTTATTATGGGGGAGCGGATAAATACAAACATTAACAAAATTAATAGAAATGAAATTAAGCGGTATGGCAGAAGCATACAAGGAACTATCATTGAACAAAGATTTTCAAATGAAGACCGTTTTAGTTTACTCGTCGATTTAGAACATTCCCGTCGTAAGAGTAACAAGCTTCAATGTTTAATTCAGACAGCTACTTTTTTAAACTCCAACGCCTGTATCGAAGATATGGAATATCATGAGGATCGAAGACTAGATAAAGGGTTGATTCTGAAACTGGCTAGCGGTACCTATATCCAAGAGAGTCACAATATCATAGGTTACAAAAACCGGTATTCATTTCCTGAAGAACTAAAATCAAAGCTCTTGAATGTCTATGGAAAGGAACCCCTTGTAGCTTTAGAATAAAGATTGATTAAAAAATTCCCTTCAATACTTGTTTAACAGCAAATACAAAAACTCCATTTTGAAAAAAGATTGATCAAAATGGAGTTACTCTTTTTATCTAAATATGAATTTTTCATAAAAAAGTTTGATCATTTCCATGATCCTTATTCCGCAAACTCCCCCATTAGTTGAAGAAGCAATTTATTTTCACCTTGGATTAAGCATATCATTATGCTTATCAATTATTCTTCATTAAGATGATAGCAAAGTTGAACAACGCCAGAGGAAAATCTTTTTGTATCAACCAGTCTTAGATTCAATCTCTCCTTTATGTCAATAAACATCGGTTTTCCTTCTCCCAAAATAACAGGGTGAACAGATAATCTAAATTCATCAACAAGCCCTAAATCGATAAAAGTTGTTATAAGACTTGCTCCACCATATAGCCAGATGTCTTTACCAGGCTTATTCTTTAATTTATTTACTTCTTCAAGAATACTATCATTTATGAATATTGCTTTATTATCTGTCCCTTTTTGCGTTTTGGAAAACACGTATTTTTCTTTACTATGAACTAATTCCCAAATTTCTTTTTCAGTATCAGTATCTTCAATTTCTGGAGTGAATTCTCCCCATAAATCGTAGCTTTTTCTTCCATATAAAATAGTATCAATTTGATTTAAGAAATTAATAAAACCCATCTCAGAGTCCATGATACACCAATCAACTTCCCCATTTTTCCCCTCAATAAAACCATCTAATGAAACTGCTAAATCTAAAATTATTCTTCTTGATCTTTCTTTAATTTCCATATTTTTATCTCCTTTTATCTTATAGAATTTCCCTTGTTGATAAAATCATAAGGTATAAACTATACTATCTTTAAAACATGACAAGTAATGGCATGATTAAATAAAAAAGGTGAGAAGTATGTCAAAAGCCAAGCGACTATTAGATATTCTTATTTTTGTTACTGCTAAAAAAAAGTTTACAGCACAAGAAATAGCAGATGAATTCCACATATCCATACGTACTGTACATAGATACATATTAGATTTATGTGATATGGGATTGCCAATTTACGCTGAACAAGGACGGAATGGGGGATATACAGTATTAACAAGTAGACTTCTTCCCCCTATTTTATTTACAGAAGAAGAAGCTGCTTCAATCTTCTTGGCTTTTCAATCTCTAAATTACTATCGTAGCTTGCCTTTTGATACTGAAATTACCTCGGTTGCACATAAATTATATAGTTCACTTCAGAGTGAAGCTAAAATAAAAGTGGATAAAATTCGTTCTTATATTGATTTTTGGAACCCTAAAAGAATGATTGATGCTCCATTTTTAAAAGATGTTTTAGAGCATTCTATTGAGAATAGAAATTTACACATTCAATATGAATCTAAATCAGGTATGAGAAAAAAACACATTCGTCCTATCGGTGTATATGCTCATGATGGATTATGGTATTTGCCTGCTTACGATTATCATAAGAAAAAAATATTACTATATCGTGTAGATCGCATTCATTCAATCTTATCAACTGAAAAAAGTGAAGATGAATTCATGAATTTAAAAGAATGGTTCAACTCTCATGAAGTAAAAAACCCAATTCGGCTGCATGTACGCTTAACAATGGAAGGTGTCCGTCAATGTAAAAGTGTTCCTTATTTTGATGGTTTTGTAGTCACACAAGAAGATGGAACTGGATACATAGATACAATCATTGATAAAGGTGAACTTAGTTTTATAACATCCCTATTTTTAAGACTTGGAAGTCATGCACGAATTTTAGAACCAAAGGAATTAATAGTTGGATTACGTAAACAAGCTGAAGAAATTTTAACTATGTATCAAGATGAGAATTAAGTATTTGTTTTTTATCAATCCTCCATTGAAATCTGGAGCTAATAAGGCTATTTCAATGGACCCCTACTTGAAAGTTCTAGAAAATTAATCGCCGAATACTTCAGTAACAAATCTAATTAACTGATTGCAAAAGAAAAGTCCTACAAGATTATTAAAATCTTAATCTGTAGGGCTTTTTTCATCCTTTGGTAAATATTTTGGCGATGCGTGGTAAATCCCTTGGCGAACATTGGTAAAAAGTATGGCGAGAGTGGTAAAATCTGATGGCTGTAATAAAAGAACATCAACAAGTAATTACGGTGAAAACTAGGAAGCAGGTAAATGAATTAATAGAATTACTAGAAAAGAAGAGAAGGCGCCACAGGAAGGAAATGGGGGGAGTCGATGACAATTATTGGTCAAAGACCACCGTCTCCGTCATGCAAAGGGAAAATTCGTACAAATCGATGAAGAAATAGCGTATTAATGGTTGGTGTTGCTGACGACGAAGCGTTACATTAAACAGGTCGATTGTGGTCAGATAGAACGATTCGAGGAACGCCCATGAATAGAGCATAATATCACAGCAACAGAAAACCGGTTATGACTTAGGTCTCTCTAAATATATTTTAGAGGGACCTATTTTGTGTGTATTTAGTGTGTTCTTCCCCTGGTGAAAAACCAACCGCCGGCCACGAAAACGATGTAAAGTATAATATTAAATCCGACACCAGCGAGCAGTGAACCGTTGAATAACAATGCTTCAAAAAAAGAAACAACATGAACGCGTAGCGAGGGAATCGCCGTTCCGGTCGGGATCGCCACAATGAAAGTCGCCCACAGCAGCCAACCGACAAGGTGGTAGTAACCGGAGATCAGCATGTTTAGGAGCGCCATCGCCATCAAATAAAAAATGGTTTGGTAGAGAAAAGAACCTGCCACACCAAATTCATTCCAATGAAATGCTTCAATAAGATTAACAGTGTTCTTGTGGAGCACGTTCACTTCAAGCATAGGCCATAAAGAATTGAATAAAGCGATGGCCACTGCCCACACGGCATAAACGAATTGAAGCCCCCAAAAATATTGTTTGCGGCTTGCACCTAAATGTACGATGCGTTTGTAATAACTAAGCGGAAGTACGATTGCGATAATGAGCAAAATGAGAAGCAGTAGGTTGCCATCCGAAAGTCTTGTGTTTTGGCTGCTGTCTGTAAAGATACCAACAATGAATTCTGCCACCCTGCCAAGGAGGATGGAAATAATGACGATCCAGATGGAAATCCTCAATTGCAAATAGGTCGCCTTTAAATGAACGGCCAATGCACCCAATTTAGTGACCTCCTTCGATCAAATACGAGAAAAACTTTTGAAGCGTCAAATTTTCAATAGTAATGTCTAGTTTTCGCGCCTGCAGCCTGTCCCCATCGTTCAACTTTTCGAAAATGGCGGCAATCTTCCCGTGGCCGTAGGATTCCGTATGTAATAATCGCTTCCCTTCGGTAAATAAAGACACGGCATCTGAATTTCCCCGAATCAAATAAGCTGCCATGCGTATTTGATTCATCTCTTCATGAAGCAGAAGGGAGCCCTCATCAATGATATATACTCGCTCTGCGATTGGGGCGATTTCGTCAATCAAATGCGTTGAAAGTAAAATCGTACGGGGGTGATTGGCGTAATCCTCCAACAGTTCCTTGTAAAACCTTTCCCGCATCAAAACATCAAGTCCAAGCACCGGTTCGTCGAATACTGTCAACGAAGCCCGGCTGGCCAGACCGATGATGTTTCCTATGAGTGATTCCGTACCTCTTGAGAGATGTTTGATTTTTTTGTTTGGATCGAGCCGAAACGTTTGAAGTAGCTTATGAGCAAACGTCCAGTCCCAATTGGGATGAAAATTCGCAGCAAACCGCAAAACCTCGATCAATCGCGCTCCTCCGAATAGCTTGTTTTTCTCCCGTACGAAACAGAAATCTTCCGGAAGTTCACCTTTGTCCAGCTTTTTTCCTCTTACCTCAATGGTGCCGTCGTTCGCAAAGATTCCGCCTGCTATTATGTTAAGCAAGGTCGTTTTGCCAGCGCCGTTTCGCCCGAGCAAGCCATAAATAACGTTTTCCTCCAGTTGTATATCCAGATCCCGTAAGGCGTAGTTTTGACCATATTTTTTGTTTAATCTGTCACAACTCAATACGATGCTCACCATGAATTCATTCCTTCTTTAATTGTTTAATCATGTTAATGATATCATCGGTTGTCAGCTCGAGTTTGTCGGCTTCATCTAGCAGATTGGACAGCAATTCCTTGTAGAAACGATCTCTTCGTTGATTCTGAATCTTTTGTTTAGCATCAGACGAGACATACATGCCAAGCCCTCTTTTTTTATACAAAATACCTTCATTTACGAGCAGGCCGATCCCCTTCACTACAGTCGCAGGATTGATTTGAAACAACTGAGAAAACTGAGCCACGGAAAGAATCTGCTCGTCCTCTCGGTAAGTTCCGTTCAGGATATCGTCCTCAATTATATCCGCTACTTGTTGAAAAATTGGCTGCTTTTCGTCGAAAGTGACGTTCATTACCTCACCACTCAGCATCGTAGTTTGTTACCCATCTAGCAGAAAAACATAACTTACATGCAAACATTTGTCAATAATTAACTTTTCGAAAAGAGTGAGTTGATGTTTTTACATACAAGCCAGTTATTGACAATTGATTTCGATTGAATTACAGTATGCTACATGAGTAACATACTAACATACTTTACTAAAGGGAGCACTTCAAAAGTGTGACAAATAAATAATGGGGAGATAGAAATTATGAATACATTAATCGAATTCAAAAACGTAACGAAAGAATACAAAATAGGCGAAGTGCCGATCAAGGCGCTGAACGGCGTTGACTTTTCCATCAACGAGGGCGAATTCGTCGTTGTTCTGGGTGCAAGCGGAGCTGGTAAAAGCACGATTCTGAATATACTTGGTGGCATGGATACGGCTACCTCGGGTAAAGTGACTGTTGGCGATAAGGATATTACTAGCTTCAACGAGAAGAAGCTTACGGGATATCGCGCCGAGAAGGTAGGTTTTGTCTTTCAATTCTATAACTTAATCCCCAATTTGAATGCTTTAGAAAACGTTGAATTCGCCACTGAAGTATGTAAAAACCATCTGGATGCCAAAGAGATATTAAATAAAGTCGGGTTAAAGAACCGGATGAAGAACTTCCCGTCCCAGCTCTCCGGAGGAGAACAGCAGCGAGTTGCTATAGCACGCGCCGTTGCAAAGAACCCTTTGCTATTGCTCTGCGATGAGCCGACTGGTGCGTTGGATTATGTAACCGGCAAGTCCGTTTTGAAGCTTCTTCAGGATTTGAACACGGAAACGAAAAAGTGTGTTGTGCTGGTCACGCATAACTCCGCGATTGTGCCGATGGCGGATAAAATCATTCGGGTGAAAAGCGGAAAAATCGAAAGCGTAACGGTCAATGAGCACAAACAAAGCGTTGAAGGGATTGAGTGGTGATGAAATTAATCAAAAAATTGTTAAGGGATATCAAGCAATCGATCGGCCAATTTCTTGCCTTTGTATTGGTTATCACCATAGGCGCTTTTTTCTACACGGGGCTGGTCACGTTAAGCGATAATCTTAGCACTTATACGAAGGAATACTTTCATACACATAATTTAAGCGACTTGAACGTCTACTACGACCAAATTTCCAAGCAGGACACGTCGGAGTTGGATGAAATCGAAGGGACAAACAAGGTTGAAGGACGGTACACCTTCGATGCGACGCAATCTTTTGGCGATACGAAAGCGACCTTAAAGATCCATTCGATCCCCGCCAACAATATTATTAATACGCCTACGGTGATTGAGGGCAACATTCCGTCTCGCAAGGATCAAATCTTGCTTGATTCCCATTACGCCAGGGAACATCAGTACAGAGTGGGGGATCAAATAAAGTTAAGCGTTAATGACGAGGATGTGGCATTCACCATTAGCGGCTTGGGCGAAAATGTGGAATATGCCAAAAAGAACGAAACCCAGGACCATAAAACTTCCGGATTCGCATATGTGGCTGAAGCGGGAATTCCTCGAATCGCCGGTAGCCTTTATTATAATGAGGTTTTGATCGATGCTGAAGAAGGGTACGATATAGACCGGTTAGGCCAAAATGTTGAAGCGCAATCCTATAAAAATTCTTATGTAAGCCAAATAAGCAAAGACCGAACATTTAGTTATTCGCAGCTCCAACAAACAGTCTATAACAATAAATTGATGAGCAAGGTTATTCCGCTGGTTCTCTTTATAATCGAAGCGATCATTCTCTTCCTCACCATGTCTCGGATCATCGATTCGCAAAGGAACCAAGTAGGAATTATGAAGGCGTTAGGAGTGAAGAGCAGTAGCATCATGCTCCATTACATGGGGTTTCCGGTGCTTGTCGGCATCATAGGATCCATTATTGGTTGCATCGTTTCGGCAATCATATTCGTTCCAATGATTGAGACGTCGAATGCTCGATCCTACTCGCTGCCGAGCATTGCCTTCTCCCTATCCCCCTTCTCGGTCATTACGCCTATCCTCTTCTCGAGCGCATTCGGCATGTTGGCTTGTTACTTAAGCGGCATAGGTATTCTGCGAGAACACGCAGCGGAGGCGATGAGACCTAAACCGCCGAAGAAGATGAAGAAGCTGCTCATTGAACGGCTTCCGGAAATCTGGAGACGCATTTCCTATAGCAATAAGCTCATTTTAAGAAACATCTTTCTTAATAAGCAAAAGGCGATAGCGAGCTCTGTTGGCGTTGTGGTGAGCACGGTGTTATTGATCACTGCTTTCGGGACTCAAACGTCCTTGCAAAGGGTGGCTGACCAAATCGAAGAGGTAAATACCTATGATCTGAAGGTGGATTACACGAGGGGAGCAGAGTTAGAGAAGGTAGAGTTACCCACCGGGATTGAAAGCAGCTATTATCAATCGGCCTTTCCCGTGGAATTCGTCAAAGGCGATGATCATGAGAATGCCACGTTGACTGTTACGGAGAAGGACAACGCTCTTATTCAATTCTTCGACGAGAACGACAATCCGATGACGCTTATGGACAGCGGCGTACTGGTACCCAAATCGTATGCGGATCAATATAAGGTTGCTATAGGGGATACGATCCGAATTCGATTCACCGATCCGTCGTTTGCGAATAAAACGGTCGATATGAAGGTTACGCAAATATCCAATCAGTATTCGAATCCGTCGTTCTTTTGCTCGATAGCGTATCTCAAGAGCTTTGGAATCGACTACAATCCATCCTCGATTCTAGTGAAAGCCAGTAACACCGCAGACCTTACTAGCGTCCGACAGTTCTTCGAACAAGACAATCAGGTAGATACAATCGCGGACAAGGATGATTTGAAAGAATCTGCACAATTTATTCTGAAGCAAAATAGTTTTATCTTCATCATGTTTATCATTAGTGCCGTCATTCTTTCGTTTGGTGCCATCTACACGATATCCTCCATCAACATTTACGAAAGGAATCGCGAGCTGGCTACTCTTAAGGTATTGGGTTATCAAAAAAATAAAATAAATCGACTTATCTTCTCTGAAAACATGATACTCACCACCTTTGCGGTCATTATAGCACTGCCGATCAGTGGCTACATGTATTCCATTATTATAGAGGCGCTGTCGAGTACTCATCAACAAATCCCAGATCAAATAAATATGTTTGTGATGCTGGTATCAATCATTATTGCATTTTTGCTTACCACTCTCTCTAACTTGATGCTTCGGAGAAAGGTATCCCGAATTAATATGATTGAATCCTTAAAAAGTATAGAGTAAATCGGCAAGTCCCGTCCTTTATTCCAAAACCGTCCTGAATGTCAGAAGAGGCTCCTGAATGTCAGAAGAGGCTCCTGAAAGTGAGAAGGGCGATCAGCATGGATCGGGCAATGAATAAAAAATGAGGTGTGGCAATATTGTTCAAGCACGCCTAGTAATTGGCGACTCGTCTTGAACATGTTTGTAAAAATCAAAAAACTCCTATCTAGGAGTTTTTTTGATAAACAATGTTAGCACGTGAATGGCTTCTGTAAATTTAGAAACGCCCCCCGGCAGCGAAGCCTTTTGGAGAGATACGTTCAATTTCTTCGAAATCCGCTGGAGTAAGTTGAACCTGTAGAGCGCCAAGATTATCCTTCACTCGGTCTATTCGTTTGGTACCGGGGATTGGCACAATAAAGTCTCCTTGGGCGAGAAGCCACGCCAATGCAAGTTGAGCAGAGGTGCACCCTTTTTTTGAAGCCATCTCTTCGATCAGCGCTGCGACTTCCACATTTTTAATGAAATTATCGCCTTGGAACCGTTCATAATGTCGCCTATAATCATCCTCTGTCAAATCTTCGAACTTTTTAATTTGTCCTGTCAGGAATCCTCGTCCCAGCGGGCTATAAGGTACAAAACCAATTCCTAATTCTTTGAGAAGTGGAAGTACTTCATCTTCCACTTCCCTACTCCATAAAGAATACTCCGTTTCCACTGCCGTAATGGGATGAATGGCGTGCGCACGGCGGATGATATCAGCTGGTGCTTCGGATAGACCGATAAAACGAATTTTTCCATCTTTGACCAAGTCAGCCATCGTTCCAATGGTTTCTTCAATAGGGGTATTCGGATCGTAGCGGTGCTGATAATAGAGGTCAATGTAATCCAATCCGAGATGGTATAAGCTAGCATCCACCGATTTTTTGATATACGCCCGATCACCTTTCGGCCCCTGGGTATGCGTTACACCAAATTTCGTGGCAATCACCGCTTTATCCCGTCTATGCTTAAGCGCCCGTCCTACCAACTTCTCGTTTTCTCCAAACCGTTGCTGTGCAAATTCACCATAAATATCCGCTGTGTCAAACATAGTGACGCCGATATCGAGCGCCTCATGAATCACGCGAACCGATTCCTCGTTATTTGGCATCATCATGGTTCCAAGTCCTAATGCTGAAACCTCTAATCCCTCACGTCCAAGCGTCCTTTTTTGTATAGATTCCGACCTCATGCATTCTACCTCCTAGAAATAATATTGATGGAACTCATTTTTTGGTTTCCACTTGCCCAACCTATTATTTGGATTTACCCGAAGCTGGTATTGAAGCGGCAGTCTTAGACGAAGCAGGACGCGTCATTCGCTCGGTTATGATCGCCGTAAATTTTCGTGTGAGAAAGCGAGCGCTTTGAGCTATCCAATAATTGGATATTCCATCTATGATATAGCTTCGCCCTTTCTCGATCCCTCGGAAGCCAGCTTTCACAACTGACTCGGGAGTGCCGTTAATTCCTCCTGGCATTTCCGTTGTGCCAATCACATCGAAAAATTCCGTCTTGGTCGTTCCCGGGCATAAGGCAAGGACGCGCACCCCAAGATGGCGGTTTTCTGCAAAGATTGACTCAGTGAACGAAAGAACAAACGCTTTGGTAGCTGCATAAGTAGCCATATAGGGGATTGACTGAAAGGAGCCAAGGGAAGCTATATTTACAATAATTCCATTCTTCTTCTGCTGCATGTAGGGCAAAAATTGATGGGTCATATCCACGAGCGAAGCTACATTCAGGCTAATCATTTCCTGTTCTCGCTCACTTGAAATTTCCTCGAAACGACCGTGTGTACCGAAACCTGCATTATTGATCAGAATGTTCACGTTAAGGGCAAGCACGGCAATTTGTTCAGCCAACAATCGCGCCGCACCTGGTTTGGATAAATCAGCTGGTAGGGCATATGCCTCTATACCGTATTTAGATGATAATTCCTTTGCCAGAGCCTCTAATTTGTCCTTCGACCTCGCCACCAAAATCACATGGCTGCCTAAAGCAGCCAGTTCCGTAGCGTATGCCTTGCCGATACCTGTTGAAGCACCGGTAACCAGTGCCACCTTGCCTTTGTAATCGATCATTGTTAAAGCCTCCTAAATAAAAAATTTGAGTTTCTGTGTTACTTAGCCCCTCTTTTGGAATATTTATTCCACTCAACAATAGGTATTTAACATGAAAAAGTCAACTGAATTAGAAAAATAGTTCTACATTTACGGATTCCGTGCGTAAAACAGCTAATTTCAAACATATAACCGCTATATGTACGGAATATTTATTCCTAAAATTGACGTGCCATTGATCAAGTTGTATGATTGATTGGAATAATTATTCCTTAGTGAGGTGCGAAATGAGTAAACGTGAAGATATTTTGGTGGCAACCCTTGATTTAATAACGGAAGAGGGCTTGCAGTCCGTTACCTTTTCGAAAATCTTTAAGAGGGCAAATGTGGGTTCCAGCACCTTTTATAATTATTATAAAAGTAAGGAGGAGCTGGTCAGTGAACTCTTTATGAATACTCGTACTCATATGGGAGAAGAAGTTATGATCGGATATGATCCCAGCCTGACTGTCTATGAAAGAATAAAAGGCATTCTAAAAAGCACTGCAGATTATGCGCTTAACTATCCCAAGGAGCTTTCATTTATTGAGAACCATTGTCAGTCACCCTATATCTCCGAAGAATTGAGGAATAAGTTAGATCCCTCGGCAATCGAAATTTTCTCAATCATTGAACAGGGTCAAAAACAGGGTATTATCCGGGAAATGGATATCATATTATGTTGCCAACTCGTCACTGGAATGATTAACTCTGTCATAAACGGCTATTTGGCAGGGAAATATTCTCTTGATGAATATCAAATTCAGCAGACTCTAGAAGCTTGCTGGAAAGCAATTAAGGTTTAGTGAAAAAGCTTGTGACAATATTAGGCGACAATTCCTCAGCAAGTGCCAAGAAAGTTCCTCAACGTCCAACAAGTGGTTCAGCGCCAGATTTCCTTGCTGAAAATCACAGACGGCCAGTCAAATATAAGCACGGCACACATGTGGAGTGCTGTTCAAAACATATGAGTTCAAGATGCATTAGCGGTGGATAACTAACGCTAGAAAACCCTTTCATGTTCCTCTATAATGGAACTTAGTATCTTCTAATAGAAAGTTGGGGAACTCGAATGGGGTATGCTTTCGTTGAAAACATGGAACATTTTGCGCCTCATATATTCCAAGCTTTGGAGGGTGAAGGGCTGTATCGTTCACATTCTCACGAATCTGACGAGCTTACTCTCATACTGGAAGGAGAAGGCAGCTATACCACACAGAGTCATAGTATCCTAGTTGCAAGAGGAGATCTGATCCTCATCCCGACAAATTTGTTTCATGGATTCGTTTGTCTAAAAGCATGGAAAGGGATATCTGTACATTTTTTGAAGGAACAAGTTCCATCTTATTGTCAATATTTAATTAACCATGCCTTTCAACAAAATCCGGATCATATTCTGGTCTCCCGATTGAACGGGTGGCAATTGGACAAGGCTGAGTTGGCTTTGAAGCAATTGGAGGAAGAATGGTCAAGGAAGCAGCACGGTGAATTATCTTATGATTTGATGCGAAACGCGCTTGAATCGCTGCTTCTCAGTTATCATGCGAACGCATCGGAATCGATGAAGGCGAGCCGGATTGAGCAAGGAAGCGATAATCAGATTATCCAGGATGCATTAAAAGTGATTCATGGCGCTTATCAAACCACGTTGAAAATATCTGATTTGGCAGTACATTACTTTTTGTCCGAAAGCATCTTCCGCAAGAAATTCACGGATATTGTCGGCGTATCTCCAAAGCAATACATCATCAGACTTCGTCTGAATGAAGCAAAAAGACTGCTACAGTATACCCGCAAACCAATCGAATGGATCTCCTCTGAGGTTGGATTCACTTCATCCAGTCGCTTTCATGAGCTTTTCGTCAAACACTTTGGAAAAACCCCGTTGGAATGGAGAAAACAAGAAGAATCTGGTTCAACGTGAGCCTACTGATACAAAACCGACCGACGAAAACGGCGGTTTTTTGTTTTTTTTGGCTTGTAATCGGAAGCGTTTCCATTAACTAAGTGTGAAAATAACCTGCTAAGATTTAAATGTAATAAAATAATTCAATTACAAAAGGGGAATGGGAATGAAAGCGAAAAAGTCAGTATTTCTTGTGATTTGTTTCATTTTATTTGCGGCTACTGTAATCGGCTGCGCAGGTACAAAGACAAATACAAATGACAACGCTGCTAATCAGAATGCAGGCAACAATAACACCGCTGCCCCTGGAAATAACGGTGATGCGAATACAGGCGAAGAGGTGAACATCAAATTTGCCGGTTGGGGCGACCCGTCGGAGAAGAAAGTATTCAATCAGCTTATCGCAGATTTTGAAACAAAATATCCAACGATTAAAGTAGAATACCTGCATATGCCAGCCGACTATGTCGGCAAGATGAACACGATGCTGGCTGGCGGCACCGCTCCTGACGTGCTGTATGTACCGGATGGCGATTTCGGCAGATGGGTAAGCGCAGGCTTGCTGCTTTCGATCGATTCCTATGTTGAAGCAAGCGATATCGACACAGCGGATATGTGGGACTCCGCGCTTACGCGTTATAGTTTTGACGGGGTAAAGACAGGAGCAGGCGAGCTTTATGCTTTGCCTAAGGATATCGGCCCAATCGTGTTGTATTACAACAAGGTGCTGTTCGACGCTGCTAATGTTCCGTATCCTAGCGCAGAAAACCCAATGACGTTTGATGAACTGCTCGAAACAGCGCAAAAGCTGACGATTGATGAGAACGGCGACGGCAAACCAGAGCAATACGGCATGGGTCCGGCTTGGTGGGAAGGCTGGATTTGGGGTAACGGCGGCGATATCATAAGCGAAGACCGTACGGAGTTCTTGATGCACGAGAAAGCAGCTGTTGACGCGATGCAATTTGCCGCAGATTTGCGCAATAAGTACAAGGTAACGCCGGACAGCCGAGCATTGCAGGCAATGAACGACGGTCAAATGTTTGAGACAGGCAAGTTGGCCATGATGGAACAAGGTCGTTGGATGGTACCGACATATCGGAACTTGGATTTTGATTGGGATGTTGCACCGAAACCAACAAACGGCAAGTGGGACGGCCATAGCGGTTCCGTTGGCCTAGGCATCTATTCAAAAACAAAGAATGCTGACGCTGCTTATAAATTGGTAGAATACTTGGGCGGTCCAGAAGGTCAAAGACTACAATCCGAAATGGGCTTTGCGATTCCGAGCTTCAAATCGATGGCAAACACTGATGTGTTCCTGCAGCCTGGACAAAAGCCGGAGCACGCAGAAGTATTTATTAAGGCGGCTGAAGCTCAGAAAGCAGGACCGTGGACGTACCTGCCAAATGCGAAATGGTGGGATACGTTGAACCAAAACCTGGCTCAATTATGGGATGGCAGAAAAACAGCCGAACAACTTTTTATAGAGTTGAAGCCAGAAATCGATAAAGCAATTAAAGAAGGAAATCCGAAGCTATTTGAATAACGAAAGGAGGAGGCGCAGTTGGCGATGACAGAAGTCTCCGAAACCCGACTAGCACAGCCTAATCGCAAAGCAAAACGAAGGTTCAAAAAAGAGTATTTATGGGGATATTCATTTGTAGCTGCACCCATCTTAGGTTTTCTGCTGTTCGCCTTCATTCCGATCGGCTATTCGGTCTTTGTGAGCTTCACGAAATACGATGCGTTTAATCCGCCGGAAGTTATCGGAGCAGAGAACTACGCAAGACTCTTGTTTGAGGATCCGCTATTTTGGAAGTCGTTGGTCAATACATTTTATGCCGCTGTCGGTATTCCGATTGGCATGGCGGTGGCACTTGCGATTGCAATTGCCTTGAATCAAAAAATAGTTGGAATCAAGTATTTTAGAACGGTTTTCTTCTTGCCAACAATATGCTCTGTTGTTGCATTGACCTTGCTCTGGAAATGGATCTTTAATGCGGATTACGGCTTGCTCAATTATTTGCTCAGCTTAATCAATGTTGAAGGTCCTGCATGGCTCAACGATTATCGTTGGGCTATGCCCTCCATGATCATTCAAGGCGTATGGGCTGGGCTTGGATTCCATATGATCTTATATTTGGCCGCGCTGCAAGGTGTGTCCTCTACGCTATATGAAGCTGCTGAGATCGACGGTGCCGGAAGCTGGAAAAAGTTCCGCTATATCACTATTCCAGGCATTTCACCCACAACCTTGTTCATTCTGATCACCGCCATTATCGGAGCTTTGCAGGATTTTGTCCGGTTTATGATCATGACCGAAGGCGGTCCTGAATACTCGACGATGACGGTTGTGTATTATTTATTCCTAAATGCATTCCGGTACATGGATATGGGTTACGCTTCTGCTATGGCATGGATGCTCGGAATCCTGATCATGATCATCACTCTGATTAATTTCTGGCTGTCGCGGAGGTGGGTGCACTATGAATAAGAATCGTATGTTCGGGAGAATTTCGGCTTACGTATTTCTGATTTGCGGCTCGATATTCATGCTTTTGCCGTTCGCCTGGATGATCTCTACGTCGCTCAAACAGGAAGGAAAAGTATTCGAATATCCAGTTCGCTGGATTCCAAATCCTGTCGAGTGGGGCAATTATTTAACCGTATTAACAGAAGCCCCTTTGATTGGCGGGCTTATGAATACACTGATAATCATTTTACCTCCGATGTTCATCGGGCTGCTTACAAGCGCGTTGGCCGCTTATGCATTTGCTAAACTGCGCTTTCCAGGACGGGATTTTCTGTTCATGATGATGCTTGCGACAATGACGATTCCGGGCGTTGTAACCATGATTCCAACTTTTATTCTGTTCAAAACGATCGGATGGTTGGATAGCTGGAATCCGCTTATGATACCCGGTATGTTCGGTTCCGCGGCATGCGTGTTCTTCTTGCGCCAGTATTTCCGGACGATACCGTCCGAACTGGAGGATGCAGCAAAGATGGATGGTCTGAATCCGTTCGGCGTTTTTGTACGAGTTATATTGCCTCTATCGAAGCCGGCACTCGCCGCGCAGGCCATATTCGGATTTATTGGCGGTTATAACGATTTTATGGGACCGCTCATTTATATCAATAGTCCGGAGAAATTCACGTTACAGCTAGTTCTGGCGTCGTTCCAAGGTTATTACGTTTCGAATTGGACTTTGATTATGGCTGGATCCGTTCTGGCGCTCATCCCAACTGTGATTTTATTTTTCTTTGCTCAGCGATACTTCGTTGAGGGCATCACTATGTCTGGGATGAAAGGATAGGGAGGAGACGAAAAATTGGGAACTACAGTAGAGAAGACATTTAACAATCCGATTCTGGCAAAGGGAGCCGATCCGTGGATGTACAGGCATACGGACGGCAATTATTACTTTATGGTAACTAGGGGAAATCGTCTTGAATTGATGAAATCCCGCTCCATGAGCCGAATTGCGGAAGGGGACCGTAAAATTGTATGGCTTCCTTCGACATCCGGAATGAACAGCCAAAACTTATGGGCGCCGGAGATTCATCATTTGAATGGAACGTGGTATATCTACTTTACTGCGAATGACGGTGGCGGAGACGACACAAGGAGAGTCTATGTGCTCGAAAACGAGAACGAGGATCCGTTTGAAGGGAAATGGACCGAAAAGGGCGTTGTCAACACAGAGTTTGCCGGCTTGGACGGTACTGTGCTGGAGCATGGCGGGAAGCTAATCTTTATGTATGCGGGATATGGAAACTTCCCGGCATATGGTTCTGCCATCTATGCTGTTGAAATGGTAAACCCGTGGACGTTAAAAGGCGAGAACGTGCTGCTCACAAAGCCGGAATATGAATGGGAGCAGCAAGGCGGGATGGCAATTAACGAAGGACCTTGCTTTTTGAAAAGGTTCGGCAAAGTATTTCTAATTTATTCGGCCAGCACTTGCTGGTCGGATGACTACTCGCTAGGCATGCTGAGCGCATCTGAAAATAGTGACCTCTTAAATCCGTCTTCCTGGACGAAAAGTGATACTCCGGTTTTTTACAAATCGTTGCAGAACCGCGTATTCGGTCCTGGACATAACAGCTTCACAGTGTCGCCTGACGGAACTGAGGATTGGATTGTTTATCACGCTATTCCGGAATCTGGCGGGGGAAGTGAAAAACGCAGCACGAGGATGCAGAAATTCGGTTGGACCGAGAATGGGAACCCGGACTTTGGAGCCCCAGTGCCCCAAGCTACGGATATCCCGGTACCCTCGGGCGACGAGTAAAGGAACTTAATGTTAATGACAAAACGTTGGAAGTGGATAGGGTTATTACTTTTTATGTGCGCAATAGCTATAGGAATGAGCTTGGTATGGCAGTATTCTGAGAAAGAACTCGGAGATCCTGTTCCGTTTACGAACCCGGTTTATCAGTCTGACGCGCCTGACCCCACTGTTTTGAAAGCTGACGACGGGTATTATTATGCGGTCACGACCCAAACGGACCGCGATGGGACATTTACGCCGCTTCCGATTTTGCAATCGAAGGATTTGGTCAATTGGGAGGAGCGGGGAACCGTCTTTACAGTGGAAAGCGTACCGGAGTGGACGACCTACAATTATTTTTGGGCTCCCCATTTGACTTACCATGACGGGAAGTACTACGTTTACTATTCGACAATGTTGAATGACAATATCGAGTCAACCGGTATGGGCATCGGAGTAGCGGTGGCGGATCATCCAGAAGGTCCCTATGTGGATAAAGGCGAACCCGTTCTTGCTGGGATTAGTTTCGATACGATCGACCCGTTTGTTTTTGATGATGAGGATGGCAAGCGCTACATGTATTGGGGCTCCAACGGTATGCCAATTTATGCCCAGGAACTGGCAAGCGACGGAATGAGTGTTATTGGCAAAAAGACCGAAGCGATATGGGCGGGTCAGTATGATGTTCGCGACGGTTATGACAAGTTGGTCGAAGGACCTTGGGTTATCAAGCGGGAAAACTATTATTATATGTTCTACTCTGGAGATTACTGCTGTCAGGTCAGCGGTCATAACGCTCATTATGCGGTAATGGTTGCAAGATCCGAATCGCCTATGGGCCCATATGAGATCTATGCAAATAATCCGATACTAGATATGAATGATAAGTTTTTAGCGCCGGGACATAATGCAGTCATCCAGGACGATGCGGGGCAGGATTGGATACTTTATCATGCTTATGATCTTATCCATGCTGACGTACCAGGCCGAGCCATGTTGCTCGACCGAATCGATTGGGAGAACGGCTGGCCGGTCATCAATGGCGGTAAAGGGCCAACCTCCGAATTGCAAACGGATGGGCCCGTTGTTCAGAAAAGGTAGGACAGGGAACTCCCTGTTCTATTTCTCAAGCTTCAATAACCGTGATAGATCGGATATGCCGAAGTGTATGAAACTGTTAGTATATTAACTTGATGATTAATCTTTAGGCTTAATTCCGGTTTTCAGGCATCATTCACACAATCTATTTGTGCGATTGATGCCTGTTTTTGTATTAATGAAGGTATCAAATCTAGGCAGGTGTTCGTGATGATTTCAACGCATCCAAAATCCCTACAACTCAAGCCTTAAAATTATCCTGCCACTTCAATAATCTCTGCTCCAAGAACCTCACAAATGAATCCGAGAGTTTACCTGCAAGGGCGAAGATGATAATGCCGACGAAGACGGTATCTGTCTGCATGAAGGAGCGAGCATCTTGGATCATGAAGCCGATCCCCCGGTCTGCGCCTAATAGTTCAGCTGCAACTAAGCACATCCATGCGACACTTAAAGACAACCGGACACCTAATAGAATATTGGGTAGTGCGGAGGGTAACATCAGTTTCGTGATTTGGTGGAAACGATTATATTCCATGACTTTGGCAACTTCGAATAATTTGTTATCTATGTTTCTTATGCCGAGAAAGGCTTGTAGGTACAATGGGAAGAATGATCCTAGGGATATTAATAGGACTTTGGATAGCTCACCAAACCCGAACCACAGGATAAAGAGGGGGGTGATCGCTAGCAAAGGAACGGTACGAATCATTTGAAGAGTAGGGTTTAGATAGTGTTCAGATCGGCTGTTCATGCCAACCAAAATACCGAATAATAACCCGAGTGCGCCTCCTAATAAGAAGCCTAGTAAAGCACGGATTAGACTGATCTCCATATGATCCCACAGTTTCCCTGAAGCAGCTAATTCGATGCCACGTGATACGATCAGAGAGGGTGAGGAGAATAACAAGGAAGGCAATATTCCTATCTTGGTTAATAACTCCCAGACAATCAGCACCAAAATGGGGAGAAACAAAGCGCGGAATACAATGATTCCACGGGTCGTCGTCAACTTTCTTTTCTTTATAACTTTTTCTTTATTTTGCGTAAGTGCTACTGTGCTCATAATCATGTTCCCTTCTTTTATCAAATATATTCTGTCTCTTATATACTGAAATCTTCTTTCTCATTGATCTTGTGATCAAGATGTTCTAGAATCACGGTTCTAAATTCTTGGAAAGACTTGCTTGTTCTTTTTCTAGGATAAGGAATGTCTATCGGCACGATGGCTTTAATACGACCTGGTTTCGAATCCATCACGACAACTCTAGACGATAAGAAGACAGATTCATCAATATCATGCGTGACAAGCACCATCGTTGTTTTATTACTTTCCCAAATGTGGTGTAAGGCTTCCTGCAAATGAGAACGTGTGAAAGCATCCAGTGCACCAAACGGTTCATCTAACAAAAGAATCTTCGGATTACGAAGCAGTGCTCTAGCAATCGCTACGCGTTGGGACATCCCACCAGATAATTGACGTGGATATGCTTTTTCAAATCCTTTTAAGTTCACGAGAGCAATGAGATCGTCAACTCTTTGACGAACATCGGGGTCTTTCAAGGATAGATTGCTCGCAATGTTCTTCTCCGTCGTTAGCCAAGGAAATAAGCGATGTTCTTGAAAAATAAAACCTCTGTCCTTAGAGGGTCCGTGAACTTCTTGAGACCCCACTTCAATGTGACCTTGAAAGTCTAAATCTAGACCTGCAATGAGCTTGAGTAATGTACTCTTACCACAACCACTTGGACCGATGATGGTCACGAATTCTCCGTCTTTAACCGAAAGATCTAATTGATCGAGGACGTGAACACTCCCATTATTATTCTTAAAAGATTTGCTGACTTGTGTAATTTCTAATGTGGATACCATGGATCTTTCTCACCCTTCCAGAGATATATAATTAAAAAGAGACCCAGTAAAATGACAGAAACATCATTCTACTGAATCTCTAGTTGGCTAGTGGATTCACGTGATTTATGGAACTGGGTATAATTTAGCACGAATTTAAATCATTATCAATACTTAATACCAACTAAATTTATGGGAATAATAAATATAATGATTGACAGACTATTTCCGACCTTGTTATGATACGTTCAATTCAACATCACACCCACATTACATCATGTTCAATAGTTTATTAAACCAAAGAAAAGAATCGACTGTTCGGTCAGAGATTCGGTAAAAGGGCTTCATTACCTTTTGCTGAATCTCTTTTTTTTCTTTCTAAGTCAGCTATCCAGATGTGATATGTGAGATGAACCAAAAAATAATATCCCGGAGGGAAAAACAATGACAACACAACAACAGATCAAAGTAGTACCCGTAGCGGGTCGTATCGGAGCTGAAATCCAAGGTGTTCAATTAAGTGGAGAGTTAGATTCTGCGGTGCTCAATGAGATCAAAGAGGCTTTACAGGAACACAAAGTTGTTTTCTTCAAAGGGCAGAAACATCTAGATGATGCGAGTCAGGAGGCATTCTCAACATTACTAGGCGAGCTATATGCACATCCGACTGTACCCGTTAGAGATCATACAAGTTCGATCTTAGAGCTTGATTCTCATTCAGGCACAAGAGCAAATCAATGGCACACAGACGTTACATTTGTACCTGAAGTGCCGAAGTATTCTATTTTAAGAGGTGTAACCATTCCTTCTGTGGGTGGCGATACGGTCTGGGCTAATACGAATACAGCCTATGAAGATCTACCTGAAGGCTTGAAAAAACTAGCGGATGAGCTGTGGGGAATTCATTCCAATGAATTTGATTATGCCAAGTTGACGATTAGCCAAGCAACAGATGAGGAAGCGGAGGAGAAATACCGGAAGTCTTTTGCATCAACGGTGTTCAATACCAAACATCCTGTTGTACATATTCATGCGGAGAGTGGTAAGAAACATCTGCTTCTAGGGAACTTTACTCGGAAACTTGTGGGGTATTCAAGTAGTGAATCGGAAAGCCTAATCAGCATTTATCAATCATATGTAACACGTCTTGAGAATACAGTGCGTTGGCAATGGACTGAAGGTGATGTAGCGATCTGGGATAACTTAGCTACCCAACATTATGCGATTGCGGATTATGAAGAACGTCGTATCGTACGTCGTGTAACAGTTGGTAAGAACGTACCGAAGAATCAACATAACGAGTCAAGTGCGCTTCTTTTGAAAAAATAAATCAATTAAAAATGAGGAGGAATCATAAGATGACAACACAAAAACAGCAATTAAAAGTGGTACCTGTGGCAGGACGAATTGGAGCCGAGATTCAGGGTGTTCAATTAAGTGGGGAGTTAGATCCAGAAGTATTTAATGAAATACAGCAAGCGATCCAAGAGCACAAGGTGGTTTTCTTCAAAGGACAACATCATCTAGATGACGCAGCCCAAGAAGCATTTGCTCATTTATTAGGAGAACCTTATGCACATCCAACCGTTCCTGTGAAAGAAAACTCTAATTACATTTTTGAATTGGATTCTGAGCATGGGGCAAAAGCCAATCACTGGCATACGGATGTGACGTTCGTACCGGAAGTACCGAAATACTCCATTTTAAGAGGTGTAACCATTCCTTCTGTGGGTGGCGATACGGTCTGGGCTAACACCAATACAGCCTATGAAGATCTCCCAGAGGGATTAAGAACATTAGCCGATGAGTTGTGGGCTGTCCACACCAATGACTTTGATTATGCGGATTTTAAACCAAATTCAGTTAATCTTGAAGATAATGAGACTTATCAAGCATATCGAGCTACCTTTGAATCCACTGTATTTAAGACGAGACATCCTGTTGTACACGTCCATGCTGAAACTGGGAAAAAGCATCTCCTGTTAGGTGGTTTTGTCAATAAATTAGAAGGATTCAGTTCAAGCGAATCTGAAAAAATACGCAGTATTTTTAACTCCTATGTTGAGCGTTTAGAGAATACAGTACGCTGGCAATGGACAGAAGGGGATGTTGTGATCTGGGATAACTTAGCTACCCAACATTATGCTATCGCAGACTATGAAGAACGCCGTGTTGTACGCCGTGTGACCGTAGGGAAGAACATCCCTGTGAATCAGCAACAAGAACCAAGTAAATTAATTACAAAGAAATAACATGGAAAACTGCCGAATGACCTTCGGCAGTTTTCCTCTAGATTAACGACTATGGAGTGTGATAACGATGCAACTCTCAAAACCCCAATCGTGTTGTTCTGTCTCAAGAGATCAAAGTATGCATATAAGAGAAACGAATCTGACAGATTTCCAAACCCTAGACTTAAACAATATGGTCCAGATTCCAGCCGGTGAATTTATACTGGGTTCAGAGAATGACGAAAGCTCGGAAGAAGATGGAGAGACGATTCGAAGAGAAGTGTACATAAATTCTTTTTACATGGACAAATATGCTGTAACGAATGAACAATTTGCACGTTTCATTGAAAAGACAGGCTATGAGACAGATGCTGAGAAATATGGGTGGTCTTTTGTCTTTCATTTATTTGTGAGTGATGAATTGGAACAAGATATTCTTGGTTCGCCGAAGGATACGCCATGGTGGATCGGGCTGGAAGGGGCAAGTTGGAAATGTCCTGAAGGGCGGAATTCTTCCACAGATCACCGACTTACACACCCTGTTGTTCACGTATCATGGAATGATGCGATAGCCTATGCTACTTGGGCTGGGAAACGGTTACCTACGGAAGCTGAATGGGAATACACTGCCTCTAGTGGGGTAATAGACAGGAAATACCCGTGGGGAATGAACTCCAAGAAGATGGCGAACATCACTGTAATATATGGCAAGGGGAATTCCCACATACGAATAGTGGAGAGGATGGATTCATAGGTACTGCACCAGTAGACAGTTATGATGCCAATGCATTTGGTCTGTATAACATGTCAGGGAACGTATGGGAATGGAGCGAGGAATCATTTTCAAATCAACCGTCTGATGCTACTAACATTTTATTAGACCCATCGATCAAGTTAATCAAAGGGGGATCCTATCTGTGCCATCGTTCGTATTGTAACCGATATCGGATAGCTGCACGCACGTTCAATACGGTCGATAGCTCGACGGGGCATATGGGATTTAGATGTGTGGCTGATGCTTTACACTAACGCGGTTCGATAATGAGGGTCTAAAAGCAAAATTCAATCGTATGATTGAGAACAGGAGACAGAGCTTTAGGGAGCTTTGGTAATTCCGAGGATACTTGAAATTCAAATGTATGTTTGTTGAAAATAATCATCTCGTCGAAACTCAGCACCTCAAATGCTGAGTTTTTTGCTTGTGTTCATTAGTTTGGATAGTAGTATCTATCCCGATTGGAAACAGTATTAAAATGGATGATTATGTGTTAATATAAAAATAGTATCAGGTACTAATACCAGATAATAATTAGGAGTGTGAGGTAATGGAGCAATCGAAAGCACGTATCACTGCCATTGGATCCTATGTACCAGTCAAAAGAATGACCAATTTCGATTTAGAAAAGTTAGTAGATACAAATGATCAATGGATAGTACAACGTACGGGCATCCGAGAGCGCCGCATCAGTGAACCAGATCAATATACAAGTGATATGTGCGTATCCGCTGCTCAAGACTTAATGCGAAGATACGATAAATCCCTGAAAGATGTGGATCTTATCCTTGTAGCGACGTCTACACCAGATTTTATTTTTCCCAGCGTAGCAGCTTTGCTTCAAGATAAACTTGGTATTTCCGGTTCGGTTGGAGCTATTGATCTCAGTGCTGCTTGTGCTGGATTTGCTTATGCACTTCACGTAGCGGACGGCATGGTGGCTTCCGGATTACATCGTAAGGTTCTCGTGTTTGGTGCGGATGCTATGTCTAAAATTACGGATTATACGGACCGGTCAACGTGTATCTTATTCGGTGACGGTGCTGGTGTTGTGCTTGTAGAAGCTGACCCAGAACATACAAGTTTTGTGGCCTACCATCATGAGACCGAAGGGATCGGTGGTGCTCACGTATATTTAAATGGTACAGCTGAGAAGTTGAACGGTGTAGATCTGAGTAACACGGGAGCACTTGTACAGAATGGGAAGGAAGTATTTCGTTGGGCTGTTAGAAATGTACCTGAGGGTATAAAAGCTCTTCTAGAGAAAAGCGCTTCAACCATAAATGATGTGGATTGGTTTATTCCTCACAGTGCCAATTTACGTATTATTGAACCGATCTGCGAGCGGACGAAGATTCCACTTGAACGAACGATATATAGTTTAGTGAACTTCGGTAATACGTCAGCGGCTACCATTCCACTGGCTATAGATTTGGGTATTCGTGAAGGTAAGATTCACGATGGGGAGCGTATCCTAATCTACGGATTTGGTGCAGGGCTTACGCAAGCAGGTTTATTGCTTAACTGGAATCCTGATAAGCAGGTTTATTTACCAGAAAGTGAACTATAATAGAAATGACTAACTAATATACAATTTCCAAATACATAAACGGGCCTCAAGATATCTTGGGCCTTTTTATGTTCGTCTAGCGACGGGTGGATTCAGCAGTCGATGGTGATTTTTCAATATCATTTTGGCCCGAGGTGATAAGGTGTACTGAATCGACTTGCGGACCGTCTGAACACTTTCAATGACATAGCGATGAATGGGAGTATGATGCGTCTAGTGGGGTAATAGACAGGAAATACACTTGGGGAAATGAACTTTATGAAAATGGCGAACATCATTGTAATATTTGGAAAGGGAGGACATATGGGATTTAGATGTGTGGCGACAGGTTAGGTTATATGGGAATTGTATTAACAAAGGATATGGAATTTCTCTAAATGAGAAGTTCCATATCCTTTGTTTATTGGTCTATTGATATGAACAATTACATTGTGAACTGACCATTGTCATAGTTGAACTGCCATTCTATACCGAACTTGTCTGTTAGATTGCCATAGCATGCGCTCCAGAATGTTTCCTGGAGTTCCATTCCGACCTTGCCACCTTCTTGGAGTTTCGCAAACAAAGATTTTACGTCATCTAAATCCTTACTTACGATGGCTAGGCTGATATTGTTCCCTACTACAAATGGCATACCTGGGAATGTGTCAGAGAACATCACATTACTTCCTTGAATTTGAAGTCGAGCGTGCATGACGAGATCTTTTGCTTCTTCGGGGAGAGTGAAGTTTGGATCTGGAGGTGTATCTCCAAAGGACATAATCTGTGGTTCCTCTGTACCAAATATCTCGGCGTAATATTCTACAGCTTCACGACAGTTTCCATTGAAATTTAGGTATACATCAATTGACATTTGCTTCTCTCCTTCGATATGAACTGTAAATCATTACTAATGATTTATATATGGATTGTAGCATTTATTCGAGAAATATCCAAAAACTTAAAAATTGTAAACGGGTGTCTTAAATCCTTTGAATAAACTCCCTTTTCTATTAAACTAAAGACAAGGTATAGCACTCCATTTAAAGTTCGTTGTAACAAGGCAGAAGGAGCTGAAGAATATGAAAGAAATGATTCAAGAAAAGTTAATAGAAATTGAACAAAAACATGATGTCAAAATACTATTTGCTGTTGAGTCAGGCAGCCGCGCATGGGGGTTTCCTTCCAAAGATAGTGATTATGACGTTCGTTTTGTATATATTAGACAACCTGATTGGTATTTATCTATTGACGAGAAGCGGGATGTTATAGAGGTTCCTATCAATGACCTATTAGACATCAATGGGTGGGATATTAGAAAAGCTCTAAAGTTGTTTCGGAAATCCAATCCACCACTATTAGAATGGTTAGTTTCTGAGATCATTTATTATGATACATATGGATTTAAAGATGAAATGTTAAGGTTACGGCATCAAGTATTCTCTCCAAAAGCCTCAGTTCATCATTATTTAAGTATGGCTAAAGGAAACTACCGAATGTACTTACAGGGTGATGAAGTAAAAATTAAAAAATACTTTTATGTGTTACGTCCTATATTGGCATGTAAATGGATTGAGAAGTACAATACGAATCCGCCTATTTCATTTCAGGATCTGCTAACTGAAATGGTAACTGATCCCGTATTGAAAAGTGAAATCAATGAATTATTAAGTAGAAAGATTGCCGGTGAAGAACTAAGTTTAGAGAAGAAAGTTGAAAGGGTAAATGAATTTATAGAACAAGAAATTGAGTATCTGACGGATTTTGCTAATTCATGTACAAGCGAACTTGAGGATCCTACGAACCTACTGGATATTTTATATAGAAAGTACTTAAAGATAGTATGGGGGAATACAGGATGATGGGGTCGTTGATTGAATCCGTGGTGAGAAAGTATTGGTTAACATGGAGAGGTTCCATCCAAAAGGGAATAGGTGGGTGGAACAATACAACATATTTTGTGGGAAATGATGATCTGCGCTATGTTCTACGTTGTTATGAAACACATCGAGATCGAGAAAAAATTGAATTTGAACATGCTATTTTAGAATCACTTCAGCATCAGTCACTAAGCTTTAAGGTTCCTATTCCAGTCAAAGCACTCGATGGTCAAACCATCGTTCAGATGGATGATGGAAGTGGAAAGTTTGCCTGTCTATTCGAATATATTGAAGGACTGTCTCCTAAAGAGAGCAACACCGTCATAGCTAACTCGTTCGGTGAAGTTACGGGTGAGCTTTCTGTTACTCTTGCAAGGGTCAATCTAGATATTGCACCTGCGTATCGACCGTATTATGAGTTGGAGAAGTCTTATCCAATATGTACACGTGAGGTCGTATTAGACTTTTGCGAGAATCCTCCGGAAGCCTTCGATGATCTGACAGACATCCTACATAAACTTAGAATAGCCTATATCGAAATCTGTGAATCACTAACTGGACTGGAAAAGTTGCCACAACAGCTTGTACATGGTGATCTGAACGAATCCAATCTTCTGGTACATAAGGAACATGTCGATCAGGTATGTGCATTACTTGATTTTGAATTTTGTACAATCGATGTGAGAGCGATGGAGCCTGCTGTTGTGATCTCGGGACTACTTGGTCACCAAGATGAAATAGCAACCGTGCGGCAATTTTGTACAGGCTTTGCAAGCAAAGTTCAGTTGTTACCAGAAGAAGTAGCTGCAATACCCATACTTATGCGCTTGCGTAAAGTGGATGTGTTTCTTCATTTTCTAAGTCGCTACCTTATGGATACAGATGGACCGGAGGTATTACGAGAGCAAGTGCAGTTGCTGGTTGCTGATCTGAAGCAATTGGAGTTAAGTTGGATTTGGATAGAAAAAGAGTTGAATATATTAGCGAAGGGAACATAAGTTGTGATTCATGAAAAAATTCCTTCAAATGAAGGTAGTATAAATTCTGACACAATATTGTGAAATTTATCACGTTGTAATTATGAAATTTTAATATATAATAAATTTATAATAAGAAATAGGGGGAATAAAAATGAAATTTGCTAAAATGTTATTAGTTGCAGGTGTATCGGTTGCTTTATTATCAGGTTGTGGTGCTAATGAAGAGAAAGCGGCTAATGAAGCTGCTCCAGCTACAGAACAAGCAGATGTTGTAACAACAGCATCACTTGTAAATGAAGGAGAAGCATTCACTAAAGCTGTAAGTGCAGATGGAACATGGATCATTGCTATTCTAAATGATGTAACCATAGATCAAGACGTTACCGTTGCTGGTGAATTCCGTAATAAGAACGAAGCGGAAGGCGATATCTATCGTAAGATTGCCCTTTATGCACAGGATGCGGATCACAAAGTGACTGCAACATACACACTTACAGTACCTAAATTAACTGTACAAAGTGAGAATTTGAAAGCTCAAGGCGGAACAATCAAAGGTGACGTTTATGTAGAAGCCAATGGATTTACTTTAACTGAAGATGCAACGATCGATGGTAATCTTTACTTTGCTAGCGAAGATGTAAAAGCAACTGCAGTACTTGAAGGTAAAGTAACTGGAGCAACTGAAGTTAAATAATCTCGTAATCATACTGATCATTAATATAAATAGCCTGTATGCAGAGCCTCGTAATCGTGGCTTTGTATACAGGCCTTTTTTCGTTTTACACAAAGATGAGAACATAACCTTAAGCATGAATAACGATAATGAAATATCAATCCTGATCAGTTAAGTTGTGACATGTATTCATATGGAGTTATTCCGAACACACTCTTAAAATGCCTGTTCATGTGAGTTAGATCCACAAATCCGCATTCCGCCACTGCCAAATAGATATCTTTGTTTTTCTCAATGGAATGCTTGGCATGTTCTACCTTACAATTCAGAAAAAACTGATAGGGTGATATTCCTGTATAAGTTTTAAACTCACGAATAAACTGATATTTGGACAGGTCAAATTCTTTACAGAGATCGTCAAGCTTAAGCACATTTTCTATATTGCCAAACATCATTTCTTTTGTTTTTTTAACAAGTTTATTATTTTTTCTATGGGGTGTATCTATTTCTGTATTGGATACATAGTCGACTAGAGTTAATAGCAGTTCATTGCATAGTGATTCTTCTTTTCCGTTCTGGATTGCATGGCTTAGGGATAATATACATTGTGCTAAGCTGGCATCGTAGATGATTGGAGATGAGAAATTCACTAATTCTTTCTTTTTCGATATCTCTAAGAATAGATCCGGCTTGATATAGAGCATGACATATTCAATACCAGATTTATCATATGACCTACCGTCATGCGACTGCTCGGGATTAAACAGCATTACGCCATTTTTATGGGATGATTGAAAACTACCGTCTAGGTTATATTGCTGAATGCCACGCAGGGTTACACCGATCGCATATTCCTCGTGGCAGTGCTTTTTATATGTGAAATCAGTCATACTCGCCGATAAGGCCAGAATATCTGTTGACTTTCTATAGTTGAATTTCTCCATACTCTTCGCCTCCCAATCTCTATAGGATCCCCGAAACCAATATTGCAGAGTACACTAAAAAGAGCGCCATCAGGACATTAATCACCTTTTGATGGTTCTGCAGATAACTTCTGAAGATCGTACCAAATATAACCCAGGTCGTAAATGCCAAAAAACCGATAACTGATATTATTATAACAAATAGGAACGATGCAAGTGATGATGTATAATAGGGCAACACATAACTAGGTATAACGGTTACCGTAAACAATAGCACCTTTGGATTTACAAATTGCATTAGTAAGCCAGAGACAAAATTAGCTGGTTGATGATTTTTAGTTTCCGTTGAACCCATTTGATAGATTTGGTAAGCAAGATAGAGCATATAAAAACCGCCGATGATCCGCATAATACTCAAAATATTCGGAATGATCTCAACAAGAATGCGGTTGAGTATGGAAGATGTGGCGAGTAACAAACCAAAAGCTATAGTGGCCCCATATACATACTGCATTGTTTTTCTGGCGCCAAAGTGTTGTACGGAAGATAAAATAACAATATTGGTAGGTCCAGGTGTAATTGTAACCACAACACAATAGATCAAAAAGGATGTTAAATTCATGTTAAACCTCCTATAAAAGTATCACATGAATATACACCTTTCATCTAGCATGCTTATAGTATATTATTGCAGTCAGTTAAACTTGGATGAAACAGTTCTAGTAAATGGAGTGATAAAATTTGAATTCTCATGAATGTTTTTTAAAGCAGATTCAGCTAAAAAGACAGGGTATCCCATCTTACGATAACTATCCATTTAATTTAGGGGTAATTAAGAGTCTCCATAAGCTTGATCTCCACCCTAAGGTAACCTATATAGTTGGTGAGAATGGAATGGGGAAATCAACTCTAATGGAGTCAATTGCAGTAGCGTGGGGGTTTAATCCTGAGGGTGGAACGATTAACTTTTCTTTCTCGACTCGATCTACTCATTCTGACTTGTATGAATATATTCAATTGATTAAAGGTCCTTATAGACCTAAAGATGGCTTCTTTTTTAGAGCTGAAAGTTATTATAACCTCGCTACGAATATAGATGATCTCGATAGTCAAGATTCATCCGATCGCCCAATTAAAGAATCTTATGGTGGGAAGTCTTTACACGAGCAGTCACATGGTGAGTCGTTTTTTTCAACATTCGTGCATCGCTTCGGAGGTAAAGGATTATATATTTTGGATGAACCAGAGGCTGCATTGTCCCCTCTCCGCCAAATGGCGATGCTTGCACGAATTCATGAACTGGTTCAACAAAACTCACAATTTATCATTTCAACTCATTCACCAATCCTGATGGCATACCCAGACTCAATTATATATAATCTAAATCCAGATGGCATCGAAATGAGTTCTTTAGAGGAAACCGATCATTACGTGATTATGAAGGAGTTCCTTAATAATAAAGATAAAATGCTGAATCAGTTATTTGAAAGTGAAGCGGAAGACGAATGAAGAAAGTTACGAGTATGAGTTAAGCTTACGAGCTAATTACTATATCGAAAGGTGGGATATAAATGGAGAAGCAGAAGTTAATACGTATCTTTGATAAGCAAGCAACCCAATATGAGAAAAAAAGAGAAAACCCAGAACAACACCGTTGGCGTCAACATCTTTTAAGCCACGCGAAGGGCGAGGTGCTTGAGCTTGCAGTAGGAGCAGGTGCTAATTTCCCATTTTATCCTCCAGCAATTAAGGTTACCGCAACTGACTTTAGTGACACGATGCTTGAGAAAGCAAAACGAGCGGCAAAACAATATCATATTGACGGTGAATTTCTTTGTTCTGATATTGAAGAAATGAACTTTTCCGACCAATCATTCGATACTATTGTATCTACGTTATCATTTTGCAGTTATGATAATCCATCAATGGTGTTGGATAAAATCAATCGGTGGTGTAGGCCGGATGGGCAAATCCTTCTCATGGAACATGGGATCAGCTCTAACCTTGCGTTTTCCACTGTCCAAAAAGTACTTAATCCGCTTTTATATCGTGCTTATGGATGTCACCATACAAGAAACATTATGGAACTAATTCGAGAGTCAGGTCTCAAAATCAATAAGGTGGAAAGCTACTGGCTTAACACAGTTCATCTTATTTGGGCGAACCCGAGGTAATAAGTCAATAAATATGAACCAGTCTAACTTAAGGAAAAGAGGAGTAATTCTTTATGAAAAAAAATATTGTTATCATTTTTTTAAGCATCATTATCGTTTTGTTATTTGTTTATATGTTCTTGGGTAAAAGTGTTGAATATGAAGTTGTAGCAATAGAAGATGCTCCTACTTCGATTCAAGCTGCTATTCGAGAAAATAATGATAAATTGAGATTTAGTATATTTCAAGATGGAACCAATACATACATATACTACAAAACCGACCATGCTGCTAATGAATATATAACTACTGATTTAGTATTAAAGGTTAAAGGGGGTAAGTATATAGCAGCTGCAGAAGTTACATATGCAGTGAACGATGGAAATGTAAATTACGATAAATTAATAAAACTTGAAAAAGTACTAGATAAAGATATTCTACTAACTGAAAAGAATACTCGTTGATCGAATCCGTTTCAGATTGAATGATCGGGCAATTCCCGAAGTCGAAAATTCCGGTTTTCAGGTATTTGAACAAGTTTGAACTCATAAATAACGCTCCTCTACATTTTTCGTAACCGCTTTCAGTAAAATTATAATTGATTATCATAATAAGGTTTATTAGGTGAGGTGGGATTCAGACTTTGAAATCAAAAAGGTTGTTTTTATCCCTTCGGATGAAATTTATTATTCTTTTATTAGTGCTGATTACGATACCATTTTTCTTAATTGGATTTATTACATATAAGCAATATTCGAGAAATGTAGAGGCGGATGCAATTACTTATACAGAGCAGATAATAGACCAGATAACTATTAATTTAGATCGCTATATCAAAGATATGGACAGATTAACCTTGGCGCCATATTACGACAATAATGTCATTGGCATTCTTAATGCACATTTATCGACGACTAACACGAGTGGCAATTTCGTTAAATCGGAAGAAGCGGCAAAAATGAATCTGATGATTTCGTCGCTTGCCATTGATCGCAGCGAGCTTCAGAGCATTACTATTTTCGCTAATGACGGCACGATATTCAGTAATTTGCAAGAAAGTATCGCTAAGAATTGGGCGTATGAAGACAATCATTGGATGGACGATGTGATTGCAGCGAATGGCGATCTAGTCATTATCCCGCCGCATACGGTGAATTACTATATTGGTCAGAATAAAGAGGTCGTTTCGATTGCAAGAGTGGTTAGGGCAACGCTGACGAATGAACAATTGGGAATTGTGAAGGTCGATCTCACGGAGACCGGATTTCGAAAAATTCTCGGTTCAGCCAGTTTTAGCCCGAATAGTCAGCTCTATGTCTCGGATCGTCAAAATAAGCTGTTGTATCCGCTTCATGGCAAGGTTGATTTGATTGCAACAGGACCTAAAATAACCATAGACGGGGAGACATTAATTACAGCGACCAAACAATCTGGTTATACAGGCATGAAAGTAACGGTGCTAATCCCACAAGATGATATGAAGGTGGGTGCACGCCAATTAACTCGCTCTACACTCTTCATTTCTTTAGGAGCTATTCTGCTCGCTTATTTTTTTGCAGGAATTGCTTCAGGAAGATTAGTTAAGCCAATAAGACATCTCCAAATGAAGATGAGGAAGGTCCAAAAAGGTGATTTTCAAGAACGGGCGGTAGTGACAACGTATGATGAAATTGGGCAGCTTACTTTTGGTTTTAATATTATGGTCACTGAAATTGAAAGATTGGTTAAGGAAGTATACGAGAGTAAGCTGCGTGAACAGGAAGCTGAATTCTACGCACTACAGAGTCAGATGAATCCTCATTTTATATATAATACGTTGGAATCTATTAATTCACTTGCTTTGCAATCCAATCAATTCGAGGTATCTGATGTGGTTGTGAACCTGGGGCGTCTTCTAAGGTATACCGTAGATCGACAGGACAAATATGTTTTTTTGAAAGATGAAATTTCTTTTGTGAAAGCCTATTTGGATATTCAATCAACACGCTTAGGAATTAACCTTTCTACAGAATTTTATATTGAAATCGGTCATGACTACCTATTAATTCCGAAGTTAATCCTACAGCCATTAGTTGAGAATGTGATAGAACATGCCCTTGAAGATGATCCGGTTACGGTCAAAATCATGTCTACAATAGAAGAGGAAGATCTTATCATTCTCATTGAAGACAATGGTGCTGGAATGACAACTGAACGTATGGCCTATGTTAAAAAGCATATATATGCAGAGCGGGATGAAACGCTTAGACAACGATTTGGGGAAAAGAAAAAGGAGTTTGCGCTTCGGAATGTGCATCGGCGATTGTATTTACTGTACGGAGAAGGTTATGGTCTGTTTATTAATGGGGCAAAGGATAGAGGCATTCAATTAACGTTACGTTTCCCATTACGCTACGAGGAGGATAATTAACCTATGCTTCAAATTCTACTGGTCGAGGATGAAATTAATTTGCGTTCACGATTTCGCAAGCTGCTTGAGGATGTGATTGGAGGTTGCAAGGTAGTAGGTGAAGCATCGAACGGTCTGGAAGCTCTGGAATGGCTTAAAACCAATGTCACAGAAATCGTTATTACAGATATTCGGATGAAGGACATGAATGGAATCGAGCTGATGAAACGTTTGAAGGAACAAAGTCCTTCCATGCCAATGGTGATTATCAGTGGTTACAGTGATTTTGCCTATGTAAGAGAAGCGTTGCGTTATGAAGTAACCGATTATTTGCTTAAACCGCTAGATCGAGTTGAGCTGGCACATGTCATCCAAAAGTTGACTAATAAGCTTAAAGGAAATAATACAATTCATATGGAGCAACCTTTGCAGACTTTATCAACTAATACTATGAGTTCAGATCCTGTAGATGTGGTGAAGGAGCGTCAAATCATTCGTAAAATTAAAGAAATTATCACATTACGGTTGGAACAGGATATTTCTTTGCAATATTTGGCTGATCAGGTACATCTGAATCATCGATATTTATCGGTGTTATTTAAAACGGAAACAGGTATTAATCTTTCCGATTACGTAACGAAGTGCCGTATGGAGAAAGCAAAAGGGTTGTTAAAGCATACGCAGCTAAAAATTCAAGATATTTCGCGACTCGTGGGATATCCAAACAATAAATATTTTATGTCTGTGTTTAAACAAGTAGTGGGTTTTACACCTACGGAGTACCGGGATCATGATCATTAATACTCAGCACGTTAATAATAGTTCAATACAATTCAAACCTTTTCTGAACATTAGGTCATTATAATGGAGTGGCCATCTTTTATATAATCAAATTATGAAAGCGCTCCATAAATAGTGATTTCAAAATTTAAAGGGGGTAAATACCTATGAAAAAAGGTGCAACGATCATCATGTCACTGCTGCTCATGTTGGTTATGATCGCGGGCTGCGGTACAAATAAGACGGAGGTTAAAGGAAATACAGAGCAAGCAACAACAGCACCAGAAGCAACGGAAGCTTCACAAAAGGAAGTCACACTGAAGTTCAGCATCTGGGGAAATGATACACATAAACAGATGTATGAAGATATGATCGCGAAATTTAATGAACAGAACCCGAATATTCAAGTAGAAATTATGGTCATTCCGTTAGCTGATTATCAGCAAAAGTTGACGATTATGCAAGCTTCGAGAACAGCGCCGGATATTGCATGGTTAGCCGAACGGATGATTCCGCAATTTATTTCGACAGATGCTTTGCTGGATATTTCCGATTTGAAATCAGATGAAGCGTATAATTTTGCTGATATTTTTCCATCAGGTCTTGAATTGATAAGTAAGGGTGACAACCATTATGGTATTCCATTTTCAACACCACCTTCAATGATCTACTACAATAAAACACTATTTAAAGAAAAAGGTCTGGTAACACCGACAGAACTTTATATTGAGGGCAAGTGGAATTACGACGAATATTTGAAGGCGGCAAAAGCACTTACGGATTCCTCCAAGGGCATATATGGCACTAATCTTATTCGGAATGGGTGGGAGAATTGGCCTGATGCGTTGCAAACGCTTTTTAACGCTTATGGAGCAGAATTAATTAACAAAGAAGGTACAGAATTCACATTGGATTCGAGCCAAGGGGAGCAAGCCTTGCAATTGTTTTCGGATATGATTTTTAAAGATGGTGTTCATCCGAAGCCGGGTGATCAAACGACATTTGATTCAGGAAAAATAGCGATGCAAAAAGAATTGTTCAGTTATATGGGTAAAGCCAAGGCGGTTACGGATTTTGAATGGGATATTGCACCTTTGCCAGCTGGACCCAATGGACTTGGAACAACACTCGGGTACGCTGCAGTTACCCTTTTCAAAGATTCACAACATCCTGAGGAGGCCATTGAATTCCTGAAATATATTACAAATCCAGATAACATGACCATCACATCTCAATATTTTGTGCCTAGTCGTAAAAGTGTACTTGAATCAGATGCTTTCTTAAACCAAGGTCCGTCTGCTGAAAGTATGAAACTGGCTGTAATTGATCAAATGGCTGCAGCGCAAACTTTACCAAGCTTTAAGGATTGGGCAAAAATTGATTCGAATATGAAATCAGTGCTTGATTATTTATATTCGCAATCTGGAACAGTCCAAGAAGTATTGAAGAATGCAGATGAAGCGATTACACCTTTGTTAAAGTAAGTCCAAGAAAGGAAAGAGTGCCGTGAATATTACGGGCGTAAAAAATGCTCAAGCTGAAGAATACAGGGTTCAGGCAGGACTAGGGAAACGCAAAAAAAGTCGTCTGCATCGCAGTGAAGGCTGGTTTGCTTGGCTCTTTATTTCACCGATGGTTTTGGGTTATATTTTGTTTTTATTTGTCCCGATTGTTGGTGCTTTTTTTATGAGTTTTACCGATTATTCCTTACTTCATACATCGTCTTTTATTGGTCTGGACAATTATAAAAAGGCGTTTAGCGAGGATCCGCTTTTCTGGAAGTCTGTAGGACAAACGCTTTATTTCTCTGCAGGGTTGATTCCTTTAAATCTTTGCTTAGCTTTAGGATTGGCAGTATTGCTTAATCGAAAAATACCGGGAATCGGATTGTTTCGTACAGCTATTTTCACACCTGTCGTTACCTCGATTGTGGTGTGGGCGATCGCCTGGAAATATATTTTCGCAACGGAATCAGGTCTTATAAATGAAATATTACAGCTGTTTCACATTCAGGGACCCGCGTGGTTATATAATTTTCAATTGGCAATGCCTGTGGTGATCATCGTAAGTGTATTAAAAAATGTAGGATTGAATATGGTTATTTTTCTTGCTGCGCTGCAGGATGTGCCCAAATTATATTATGAAGCCGCGAGGATAGACGGTGCCTCTAAATCAAAAATGTTTACTCATGTAACGTTGCCGATGATTTCGCCTTCAATCTTTCTGGCTCTGATCCTAACCCTGATAGGTTCGTTAAAGGTATTCTCGCAAATCCAAGTGATGACGGATGGAGGTCCGGGTACGAGTACTTACGTACTTGTGTACTATATTTACCAGCAAGCTTTTAAAATATTTGATTTTGGGTATGCATCTGCAATAGCTTTTATATTGTTTTTCCTTGTACTGGTATTGACCATCTTACAATGGAATATGAGAAAAAGGTGGGTACATCATGAAGAGTAAAAAGCTGGCTATAGTAGTGAAAAATCTGCCGATCTATTTGTTATTATCCTTCGTTTCCATCCTAGTTATATTTCCTTTTTTCTGGATGGTAACTACGGCACTTAAGCAGCAGACCAAAATTTTCATGTTCCCGCCACAATGGTGGCCTGATCCCTTTGTATGGTCGAACTTCTCGGATGTGTTCAAAGCTCAGCCGGAGTTTCCACTTTATTTCTTTAATAGTGTATATATCGGAGTCCTTGTTACTGTAGGAACTTGTGTGTTTGCCGCTCTGGCAGGATATGCATTTGCTAAACTTCACTTTGCTTTAAGACATATCGTATTTCTTGTGTTACTGACAGGAATGATGATCCCAACAGAGGTTACAGCGATTCCGATGTTTATTTGGTTTACGAAACTCCATTTGACAGATACACATTTTCCGTTGATTGTGCCGCCGATGCTTGGCGCAGGTGGAATGTTTGGTGTTTTTCTGCTCCGCCAATTTTTTATCACAGTGCCTGGTGAGTTAGATGAAGCGGCCAAAATAGATGGCTGCTCGCCGTGGACGACGTTCTGGCGTATCATGCTTCCGTTAGCAGGGCCAACATTAGCTACACTAGCCATTTTTACATTTCTGCATAGCTGGGATAACTACTTTGATCCGCTTATTTTTATTAGCTCCAATCATTTATTTACACTTCCCGTGGGTCTTAAGTTATTCACGGATACAGCGGGGACCGAATGGCAGTTACTTATGGCGGCTTCTGTTATGGCAACCGTACCCCTTCTAGTCGTTTTCTTCCTGGCCCAGAAAAAATTTATTGAAGGTGTTGCATTAACCGGACTGAAGTAGGACAGAAAGGAAGTTAACTCTCATGACAAATCAAATTGCATCCATTATAGAAGCCGACGTAGTTGTAGTCGGAGCGGGTCCAGCAGGTATACATGCAGCTTTAGCAGCAGGGCGGGGAGGCGCGAAGACGGTATTGATCGAACGTTATGGTTTTGCCGGAGGGATGTCTACAGCAGCCTTGGTATATCCGTGGATGACCTTCCATACGACGGAGGGTAAGCAGGTAATCAAAGGGACGGGCCAAGAAATGGTGGATCGATTAACCGCTTTGAATGCCTCCCCTGGACATGTACGCGATACGTGTGGATTTGTGCATACCATTACTCCCTTCCATCCCGAAGTCTATAAAGTACTTGCAGTAGACATGCTTAAAGAAGCCGGCGTGCGCTTACTGTTTCACAGTTTTGTTGATGACGTCTCGGTAAAGGATAACAGCATTAACGGGGTAACAGTGACTACTAAATCTGGACGGATTAAGCTGAAGGGTCGTATCTTCATTGATACTTCCGGTGATGCGGATTTGGCTTACTTGTCCGGAGCGCCTGTTCTTCAAGGTCGCGAAGGAGACCACTTGACGCAACCCATGACGATGAAGTTTCGTATGCGAGGTGTTAATTTATCTAAGGTTAAAGCATATATTATCGAACACCCGGATGAATTTTATCACAAAACTCCGTTTGATGAGCTGCCTGATCTATATTTGTCTGCTGTTCAAGGGTTTTATAAACATTGGAAGGAAGCAGATCTACCAATTAAACGGGACCAAGTATTATTTTTCAGCGGGCCAGAGGCCGATGAGGTACTGGTGAATATGACACGCATCCAGGGTTTGGATGGAACCAATGTTGAAGATCTTACGTTAGCAGAGGAATTGGGACGCAAGCAGGTACTAATGGTAGCTGATTTTATGAAGAGATCTTTACCCGGTTTTGAAGAAGCGAGCATCTCACAGGTAGGCACCCAGATTGGGATTCGTGAGAGTCGTAGAATTGAAGGGCAGTATATTCTTTCAATGCATGATGTTATTGAGGGTAAACGGTTTGAGGATGTAATTGCCCGGAGTGGATACCCCATTGATGTGCACGCACCATCCGGGAATAATGTTAATGTGTCATGGATTGAAGGGGATGGCGCTTATGATATTCCTTATCGTTGTTTGCTTCCGCAGAATATTGATAACTTGCTTGTGGGCGGAAGATGTATCTCTACTTCACATGAAGCCTTAGGGACAACGAGATTGTCTCCAAGCTGTATGGCTACGGGACAGGCGAGCGGAACGGCTGCGGCACTTGCAATTAAACACAATATCTCACCTCAGGATGTAAGTATTAAAGAACTGCAAGCATTGCTGTATCAGAATGGTGCTATTTTGGATTAATAATATAGAATGAAGATAGATCGTCCCCCGGCTGACATTTGCCCTGTTAGAAAGATCTTGGATCGTTATATAATCAGAATAGACCAAATCGAAGTGAATTAACTGTATCTGAACAAAATATTTGAAAGCGAGGCACTATCAAATGGAATATGTGAAACTTGGAAATACTGGCTTAGATGTATCACGACTTTGTCTTGGCTGTATGGGCTTTGGTGTGGCAGAGAAGTGGATTCATCCATGGGTACTGGAAGAAGAGCGCAGTCGTCCCATTATTAAAAAAGCCATTGAGTTAGGGATCAACTTTTTTGATACTGCGAATGTGTATGCGGATGGAACAAGTGAGGAAATTGTGGGACGGGCCCTCAAGGATTATGCGAATCGGGATGAAATTGTCCTCGCGACCAAGGTCAATTTCCGTATGCATGAAGGTCCAAATGGTGCCGGACTTTCACGAAAGGCAATTATGAGTGAAATTGATAAGAGTCTGAAGAGATTGGGAACAGATTACGTCGATTTATACCAAATTCATCGCTGGGATTACAATACACCTATTGAAGAGACGATGGAAGCCCTGCATGATGTTGTGAAGGCTGGGAAGGCAAGATACATTGGTGCTTCTGCAATGTACGCATGGCAGTTCCAGAAGGCGTTATATGTAGCTGAGAAAAATGGATGGACCCGTTTTGTATCGATGCAGAACCATTTAAACCTATTATACCGTGAAGAAGAGAGAGAAATGTTGCCGCTTTGTAAGGAAGAAAAAATCGGTGTGATTCCATACAGTCCACTCGCATCGGGAAGATTGACACGTGATTGGTCGGAAACAACACATCGTTCTGAAACTGATGAAGTTCAGAAATCTAAGTATGATGCCACTGCAATTACTGATCGATTGATTGTGGAGCGGGTTGCAGCTATCGCAGAACAACGAGGCGTATCCCGCGTTCATATTGCCCTAGCCTGGCTGTTGCAGAAAGAACCGATATCAGCTCCTATTATCGGGGCAACGAAAAACTCTCATCTTGAAGATGCGGTAGGTGCTCTTTCAATTACGTTAACACCTGAAGAAATTGCATCGATGGAAGAGCCATATGTTCCTCATCCAGTAATTGGTGCTCTATAATCAGTGATAACAAAAAAAGTAAAGTCTACCGATGTAAACGATCGGTAGACTTTATTCAATTCCCGTGAAAATTAAATCTGTACAGGTGACGCTCCTGAATTATTCTTTTAAGAAACAACTTTCAAACCAATCGTTGCACCTAATACTATAGCTATACAAACAAGCCTTTTCCAATCCTTGGATTCACTATATAATAACATTCCTATTAAGGTACCAACAACGACACCAATGCCTGTCCAAATGGCATAGGCTGTTCCCATAGGTAGAGTTCGTAATGAATAACCTAGTAATAAAAGACTTATACCAAATCCCAAAATTAATAAAATAATAGTCTGCCAATTACGACTTTTATTCAATTGATTAATCATTGCGACACCAAATGCTTCAAATAATCCCGCTAAAATTAAAGTAAACCAAGCCACTAGGATTCAACTCCTTCTTTACCTTTGCTATCTGTAATCAATTTCAAGCCAATAACACCGGATAATAATAGTATAATTAAAAATATCTTTTCCCATTTAAAGGACTCACCAAAGAAGAGAATCTCAGAAATGACAGTACCTGCTGTACCTAATCCCACAAAAACAGCATAAACAGTTCCAGCGGGAAGTACTTGTGCTGCTGTAATCATTAAATAATTACTCACAATAATTGCAACTACCGTTCCAGTCCAAGTCCAAAAATCATATGAGTGGGCTAATCCAATCACCCAAAATATTTCTAGAAAAGCAGCGATGAATACTTTCATCCAGTTTGTATTCATTTAAACAACACCTCCGTTTTTTTATTGTTACCAAAAAGCAAAAAAAGCCAAAGAGATAACTGTAAAACAGTATCTCCCAGGCTTTTATCCTTCCGTGGCACAGCATAGCTGTGAGTTTTCTCTCGGACCAGACCAACATTTATTGTTGCGGAACCCTAGAAAACATTCAACATATGCAATTAATTTGTATTATATACACTTTTAAATCATAGTCAAGATTAGAATAATCTCGGAGAAGGGTGCATTGCATGAACAAAACAGACCGTTTGTTAGCTATAGTGCTTGAACTACAGCGAAATAAAGTGTTACGAGCCGAGGATTTGGCTGCTACATTTGAAACAAGTGTGAGGACCATCTACAGGGATATTCAGGCTTTGAGCGAAGCTGGTGTATCCGTGATAGGAGCACCAGGGCAGGGATACTCCTTAATGGAGGGATACTTCTTGCCGCCAGTTAGTTTCACAGTGGAAGAAGCAGTGGCTTTACTTATTGGAACAGATTTTATCGAGCATTGGTTTGATGCCTACTATGGCAGTAAGTCTCGAACTTCTAGAGGGAAGATTGAAGCCATCCTACCGGAACCGATCTGCAGTGAGGCATCCCGGATTCGCAAGAGTTTTCGTTTGATTACAACGGCAAAGGATGTAGTACGAATACAAGAGAAGGCTTTCTTGGAAGCGATTCGGCGAGCGATACTGGAGGAAAGGAAAATAAGATTTCGCTATTCTAAAAGAATCGCTGAAGTCGATGGAAACCGCCAAAGTGTTCGTACAGTTGCTCCTTATGGACTTGTGCTTCATCAAGGGTCATGGGTACTCATCGCATGGTGTGAATTGCGTCAAGAGATCCGTCATTTCCGGTTGTCCCGGATGAGTGAGCTTATCGATCTAGAAGATAGATTTATGCTACCGGCGGATTTTCATTTAGATGTATACCAGCCACCAGACGATCGCAATATTCGTGTGCGCATCCAGGTCCAACCTGATATTGCCGATAAGGTTAGAGAATCGAACAACTTCTATATAGAAACCGTAGAGGATCACACAGAAGGATTGCTGGTGACCTTTCGCGTTCGAGAGCCTGAAGAATTACTGCACTCCGTGCTCGCCTGGGGAAGCAGTGTGGTTGTACTAGAGCCGGAATCTTTCCGACATCGGGTTAGAGACGAACTGGAAAAAACGTTAAAACGCTACTGACATAATGGTGTCAGTAGTGTTTTTGTATACTAAGATAAAAAGATGACTAAAGGGGCTAATAATTGATGATTACAACAAAGGAAGCATTACAACGTTTTGAGGAGACTGCGATATATTATATTCATGAACTGGATCAATTCAATCTGGATCAGCTGAAGCAAAAGCCAAGTGACAACGAGTGGTCCATCGGGCAGATGGTTCAACATCTCATTAGCTCGGCGCTTTATATGCAGCTTCGTAATCTTGATCAATGCTTGGTGCCAAATGAAGAACTCAAGGTACCTCAAGCACTAAAAAGCGAGGTTGGTGCAACTGTATTTGGGCAAGGAAGTTTCCCACCCATTCGGATTCAGGTTCCGCCTTCCGCACAATATACCCCGGAGCAACCGGAAAACAAAGAACAGCTAATTCAAGGATTACACACTGTCATCCAGAGAATGAAAGAGATTGAACCGATCCTTGTGCAAGCGTCCAAAGAAAATACGATGCCTCATCCGTCATTCGGTGGACTGTGTGCGGAGGAATGGTTTCTGCTTGTTGAAATGCATTACCGTCATCATCTTCTACAGCTGGATCGCTTAAAACAAGGATTGGTTTAGAAAGCGAGATAAACATTTATTGAAAAATGAAGGGAATTCAAGACCATTATCAATGGCTACTTCAGATCGTCGAAGAGATGATGGAATTCTTTGTTATCGATTTGTTGAAAATGCCAAGTGATAAACCGATTATTATTGATTTAGGAATAAATCTTGTACATCGAATCCAAAGGAAACGATTAAGCACAGTAACAAATCTATGATTAAGTTTTCAAATGAGATTAAAAAGGCCTGCGTTAAGAATGATGTAGCGATAGCCTGCTCATTTTTTAGCTATGACTTTTCTAATGAAGTTTCGTAGTTTATTACGTTAATGTAGACACTTTAATAGACTTAAGAGTATTCTTATATGTATTTTAGATAAGGTACTGCACCCTAATCACAACCAAAACTAATGGAATATATGAATAGCTAAAGGAGGTCCATATGTTTGAAATCTCATACCTCTGACCGTATTAAAATCCCGCCAGGATTCTGGGCTGGATTACGTCAATTAGGGATTCAAGCCCACGACGTAGCTCGCAAAGCACAACTGCCGCTCACCATTATTAATGGACCAGTAGTCACCAACGCCCAATATTTAGCAATCTGGCAGGCTTATTCAGATCTTATAGGGGACACTGCTGAAGGAATCATCAAGCTTGTGACCGTCTTTGAAACAGCGCAGTACCCACCGACCGTCTTAGCAACTTACCACGCACGGGACTACCGAGATGCTCTAAACCGAATGGCTCGGTACAAACAACTGTGCCCGCCCGAAAGCTTACGTATCATCGAGGATGGTGAGAACTGTACAATCGAACTGGAATGGTTGGTTACCGAGCAATCCGGTCCTCCGTTGCTGGTTGGTATTACGCTAGCAATTCTTCTGGAGCTTGGACGACGTGGCACAGGTCAACCTTTGACAGCCCGGTTAGTCGAATTTGCGCACTCCATGGGCGATGTACAAGCCCTTGAATCGTATTTCGGGTGCCGTATCCGGGTTGGTGCAGAGTGTAACCGATTAACATTACATCGCAAAGATCTAGACCGTCCCTTTGTCTCGTACAACGAGGAGTTACTGGAGATCCTGACTCCCGTTTTAGACCAATCGTTGGATGAACAGCAACTCAGTCGCTCAAATACCGAGATGGTCAAATGGATCATGAAACGTAGCCTAACAGGAGGTCGTCCTGATATTGAGGCTATCGCGAAGGAAATGGGTATGAGCGATCGCACCTTGCAGCGCCGACTTACTGACGAGAACACGAACTTTAAGCAACTGTTGGCACAAGCAAGACATGAGCAGGCACGAGAGTATTTGGCAGATCCCTCACTCGATATTAAAGAAGTGGCTTTCTTGATAGGATATGAAGACCAGAACTCATTCTATCGCGCATTCCGCCAGTGGGAGGGTGATACTCCTGCCAATTGGCGTGCTGAACATATAGGTACAAACTCAATTTACTGAGTTTTATCTTTTGGCGTGTTATACAAGAACATTGGCGCGATGTGCTAGTTACTGAACAATCCATAGAAGGTAATATAATCACTATCCGGAGCACAAGACTGTTTGACAATCGACTTGAATCAGCTTGCCGTAAATGACTAACGAATGAAAGAGGCGATTTTTAAACTTATGGATATGGGATTAAACAATAAAACAGCTTTAGTGACAGGATCAACGAAAGGTATAGGCAAAGCAATTGCCATTGAACTTGCTAAAGAAGGTGTTAATGTACTCATTAATGGACGGAATTATGATGAGGTAGAACGAACTGTAAATGAAATTAAGTCAGATTTCCCGGCTACCTCTCCTCAAAACGTTACAGCCGATATTGTGGATATTGGGCAAAGAGAGGCACTATTTGAAAAGTACCCCAATGTGGATATTTTAGTCAACAATATGGGTATTTATGAAATTATGCAATATGAGGATGTTGACGATGACATATGGGAAAAATACTTCCGTACTAATGTTCTTGCTGCAAATGGACTATCTAAATTTTATTTACCTAAAATGTTGAAAAATGATTATGGTCGCATTATTTTTATCGCGAGTGAAGAAGCAATTATGCCTTCAGGACAAATGCCTCAGTATTGTATGACCAAATCCATGCTATTATCATTGTCAAAAACCTTATCTAAATTAACCATAGGAACAGAAGTTACAGTCAATACGATCATGCCAGGACCAACCCTCTCTGAAAATGTGTATCAAATAATTGATGGTATGTACCCTAATGAAGATATAACTTTTTCAGAAAAAGAGAAAAAATTCATGACTACAAACCTACCTCAATCTGAAATACAGCGCTTTATCAAACCTATTGAAATAGGTAGACTAACTACATTTGTATGTAGTCCTTATGCATCAGCATTTAAAGGCTCTCCAATCCGTATGGATGGGGGAATTGTACCGACTATTTATTAAATATATCTAACTTATTCTTGTATAAAAGAACCTTGAATTTACTCTCAAGGTTCTTTTATTTGACTCTGTACTAAGACCGAAAACCTTCACTCGTCATCTTCTCTATACAGAAGAGAAAGAATTATTGCAGTAAGATTGCGCTAACAGGCAGGCTAGTTTCATGAAAAGCGAAAGCTAAACATATTTTCTTATTAATCAACCTGACACTGGAGGTATCACGTATTTTGTAGTAGTATATAGATGAAAAGGAAGGTATTGTATATTTAGTTGAGATAGTTCGTGTCAAGGACAAAACTATGATTATATAAATGCATTTTTTTAACTGCAATTTTAGATTTTGATCGACTAAAGTATGACTATCCGCAACTTGATGTAGCTCGTGCTGTTATATCATGTGCCTTAGATGATAATTTAGATGTCTCCCTGGCTTCGGCGTTTATGGAAGGGTACAGTGAGGAACACAACGTGGTAGAGGGTTATTTAACATATTCATTACAGTTGTTGTGGTATATGGAAAGTACATGGTGGATTAATGCTAACATGGATCAACATAGTGTACCGCCAGCTCGCTTCGCAAAGGAAATGATTTGGCTTGCTGAAAGTCAAAAAAATATGTCCGCTTTGTTAGGAAATATTTAGACAACGCAAAACAATGAAGAGGAAAAGAATACTCATAATTAACCGCTTTTCGTTAAGCTTACGGATACTATAGCTCAATAAACATCAGGGGAAGACTTGCCAACAGTAATGGATCGGCAGGTCTTTTCCGCTAACGGGCAGATTAACAAAACCCAAGAACGACAGTTCGTGGTAATATTTCTTGATGGAACGTACAACTCTCGCAAGTAGTTGACCACGATGAAACGTATATAAAAAAGGTCTTGTTTACAAGGAGCTAAAACATGGATTACATTTCATCGAAAGAAGCGATGTTAAAGGTGAAACGGTGGCCTAAAGATACCATAGCGACGGGTCGTCGTCATACCGTGGGGCTTAAATCTGACGGCACGGTGACGGCTGTGGGTGATAATAAATATGGTCAATGTAATGTAAGCGGCTGGCGTGATATTATGGCGGTCGCGGCTGGTAATGTTCATATGGCGACGAACACGGGTAATGCACATACAATTGGTCTTAAATCTGACAGAACTGTCGCGGCTGTTGGTTGGAATAAGTATGACCAATGCGATGTAAACGACTGGCGCGATATTGTAATGGTTGCGGCGGGTTGGCGTCGTACCATTGGGCTTAAATCGGATGGCACGGTGGTAGCAGTGGGACGAAATAATGAAGGTGAATGCAATGTAAGCGGCTGGCATGATATTGTGGAGGTCGTGGCGGGTGACTGGCATACCATCGGTCTTAAATTAGACGGCACGGTGACGGCTGTGGGTAATAATCGGTATTGCCAATGCAATGTAAGCGGCTGGTGCGATATTGTGGAGGTCGCGGCTGGTTATCTTCATACAATTGGTCTTAAATCGGACGGTACGGTGACGGCTGTGGGTTTGAATAAACATGACCAATGCGATGTAAGCGGCTGGCGCGATATTGTGGCGATAGCGGTGGGTAGTAATCATACCATCGGCCTTAAATCGGACGGTACTATGGCAGCTGTGGGTTGGAATGAGTATGGCCAATGTAATGTAAGTGATTGGCGCGATATTGTGGCGATTTCGGCCGGTTGTGCCCATACCGTAGGGCTTAAATCGGACGGCACGGTGGTTGCTGTGGGTGATAATGAATATGGCCAATGCGATGTAAGCGGCTGGCGTGGCATCCAACTGCCCGGAAATTAGTTTTCAATATTAATAATAAAATACACAGCAACTTAGGAGATGAGAGCTCAATAAACAACACTACGAAGCTGCCGCAGATCGATCTGTGGCAGCTTCGTTGCGTTAACGGGGAACGCTAGTTCAGTAAAACAGATTAATGTTAGAAGAAAATAAAGTATTAGACTGAAAAATAAAGTGTTAGACTGGCTCCCGTTGGTTCAGTATCAGAAGAAATTAAAGTGCTATTTAGCCAATGTCTAAATCCATTTACAAGGGATTTTCCATCGTAACAATAGTGACGAATTTATCGATTATATCGAGGAAGGGACACTCTCAGACTGGATGCGCTAACAATTTACACAGTTTATTAACCCGTATTTAGAAACTAAGAAGTAAAGGAGATATAATAATGGCAAAAGTTATTATTCACGCAACAACCACACTAGATGGATACATGGCCGACAAAGACGGTGGTATCGATTGGATGTTCGATTTTGAAGCTACGGACCAAGATTACGCAGTAGTCAATAAAGTCATGGAGGAAATAGGCGCCGTAGTTGGTGGCGCCAATAAAACGAACACGATTGAAGAAGGGGAGATCCCGTACGGTGGTATGTTGAAAATTCCAATATACCTCTTGACCCACGAAGCCCATGAACCGGTTGAAAAAGATGGTATTACGTATAGTTTCGTCGTTAACGATATTAAGCAAGCCGTTGAGGCTGCCAAAGCAAGCGCTGGCGATAAAAGTGTCGCTCTTTTGGGTGGCAGCATCTCCCGGCAATGCCTCAAACTTGGTTTAGTGGATGATATCGTATTAGATGTAGTACCCCTGCTGCTGGGTGACGGCATTTCATTATTTGGCGGGCTCGGAGAGCGTATTAAGTTGGAGCGTATAGAAACATCTGCCTTTGCGAGTGAGACCCATCTACGGTACCGGGTTGTAAAGTAACGTATCATTGCTAGGTTTTGAAACAGACTTCTTACCTTCATAAACATCAAGGTGTCAGAAGAAAGTAAAGTATTTTCTTAGTGCTTAGGTTAAGATAAGTCCCCTGTTTAAGCACTACATGCTACCCACGTACATTCTTTAATAGGTGATTGGAAATGGAATATAATGAGGAGGACGTAGCCCAAGCGAAGGCGGGGAGCGTTCTTTTTATTGAACTAACTGGCAGTTTACTTCAATAAGATTGAATCGATATTTGGTTAATTATGTTAATATAAAGAGAGTTATTGGGAGGGAAAAATGAAGTTATTAATAAATATGTTGCCTTTACTCTTAGTGATTTTAGGGATTCTAAACTATATGTATGTAGCTAAAGACATTGTTTCAACTGTTGTCCTTTTATCTCTTGGGGTTATCGCTTCGATATATAATCTGTTAAGAAAGAAATATACGATTGCTTTATTAAGCATTGCTATTGTTGTAGGCTTGGTTGCATTATTTTTGTATCTCGTTAATTCGGGTATATAAATTTATTTTTTTAAGTAACAGGTGCGATGCTTCAATAACGGAGGATCGCTTTTACCTTATTAAAGTAATGAAACAGGTTTGAGGAAGAAGGTAATTGTTTTTTAAAACCAGAATATATATCATTTTAAAACTAAGGTTAAGGTGATTCGAAATGGATAAAAGAGTTCTATTCGACTTTGATATCGAGTTTACGAACGGCGGTGGTATTCAAGGCCAGGAATTTCATCTTGATATTGATGGCGATGACATTTCTGACGAAGAGTTGGCTAAATATATTGTAGAAGATATGAGGTTGCTAATGATTGGTAAAGTAAGGATACTTAACAAGAAAATCATTAATGAAAAACATAAAAGAAGACCTTCAGATGAACAACCCTGAGAATTATTTAAGTTTATTTTGCATTCCTGCAAATTTACGTATAGGAACCGTTTTTTATTTAACTCGTTTCCCTAACGCCCCCGTTAATGAAATAACATGATAGTTTAAATTAAATTTTCCAATAAGCTTTTAAAAAGGATGCAATCTTAATATCCTTTAGATCAAAATGTTTACAAATAATAATAATTCAATTATAGTTAAAATAGAGTCAAAATATCTATAATAAGAAGGTGATTTGAAATGAATCAAAAATTAATTAGAAAAGTAAATAATTTGGAGAATATAAATAGATTCCCTGCCGATGAGCTATTTCGGTTCGTATCCCTTAATAAAGAGGATAAATTATTAGATCTTGGAGCAGGAGGTGGCTATATAAGTCTTCCAATTTCTAAGTATGTAGATGAAGTAATTGCACTTGATTATGATGAAGATATTTTAAAGTACTTGGAAACAAAAGCTGGGGAAAATGGAATTACCAATATTAAAACTCTTGTATCAGATTTCAAAGATATACAACTAGGTAACGAAAAAGTTGATAAGGCTGTTGCTTCAATATCACTTCACGAAGTTAAACCACTTTCGCTTGCATTAGGCGAAATATATAGGGTCTTAAAAAATAAAGGAGTGTTTCTTTGTATTGAATTAGAGAAGTCAGAATTATCAACTGGTCCGAGAGTTTCATCAAAAAATATGCAAGAAGAAGTTCTTAATGCTGGCTTTGATATAGTCGATATTTTTTATCCTCAAACTAAAGTGGCTAATCAACCTGTTTATATAATTGTTGCACAAAAAAATGAATAAAAAGGTATTGTACCAGCAATGCTGATAATATAATAAATGGGGTTAAAAGGATGCAATTTGCGAAAAATACTGATTATGCACTACATGCCTTAGTTCATTTGGCTAATTCAGAGTGCGAATATAAAATAGGTATTAAAGAATTATCCAATATGCTAGACGTATCGGAGAGTTATTTGTCAAAAATTATGACTAAGTTACGGAAAGATGGGATTGTTAGAGCTGTCCCTGGTGTAAAAGGCGGATATGAACTATCACGTTCAGCTAGTCATATCACATTTTTAGATGTTATTTTGTCTACTGAAGGTAGACAACAAATGTTTAATTGTTCTAATTCAGATTCTAGACAACATACGTTATTGACAGATGAAAGCAATGTCCAAATAATGGGTAAAGAAGAGAATCTAGGTGTTTGTAGAATTAAAGAGGTCATGGATAATGCTGAAAGTGCCTTACACCTATTTTTTAAAAATCACTCCATACAATCTATTTTAGATAAGGCTAATAAAGACTGTAATAATCATTTGCAAAAAGAAAGAGACTGATTTTGGCTGTCCGTTCTGTATCATAGCAATCCGAACATTACGCTAACGGGACACGATAGTTCAATAATTTTTCTTACAAGAATTAAAATCATTCAACACCAAAAAGACCGCAAAGGCATAATGTACTGCAACACAATGTTATATGTTATCAAAAGGGATCAGCCTTGCAGTGAACCAGCGGTAAGCGGCTAATTATAATGAAATAAAGTGAAGAAGATGCGGTGATGCCGTGCTTCCTGGATCTTATCGGTATTCAGACAGAAGATGTAATTATTGAAGACCATACTATGTGCTCCCGGCGCTCAACTAACTGGGAACAATTGCTCAACCATAAAACGACGGTAGCCGGCCTAGATGATCGGCTACCGTCGTTCTGCGTACCCCATATTGTAAATGAGTCTTCGCCTACTACCGTGTGCGAAACAACCCTCACAACGCAGCGATTATCAATTCCTCGCTTTTCGCCCAAAGCCGCTCGGCTTTGTTAGCGTCGAGCGCATACGACCTTACACCGTCGGCAAACGGGTTGGGCGAGTCATCGATCGGCGCAATCGCACAATCTTCGAGATAGCGTCCACCGATTTCGTCTTTGTCAGCCACGACTGCGGCCCAGACCGACGTTGCGGCTGCCTGCGCGATTTCTTTGAGCTCCGCTGGCGGAAGACCTGCTTCGGCGCGAGCTTTGCCAGCGTTCTCGAAAAGACCCTGCAAGTCTTCCTGCGAGAAATGGCGCGGGAGATTGGTAAGACTATTCCCTGGCATCACCGAAGCAGCTCGGATGCCTCGATTGCGATGCCGCTTATCGAATTCCGCTGCGAAGAGAATAGTGGCCGTTTTTGATCGACCATAGGCGACAAATGGATCGTATGCCTGTTGCTCGAAATTCGGATCGTCCAGGTCAACATCGGCCGCGCGATGAGCTTGGGACGACAACATCACCAAGCGCCCATTATCGACGAGCAGTGGCTCGATCCAATTGATCAAAGCGAAATGACCAAGATAGTTCGTCCCGAACTGGACTTCGAAGCCGTCGGTCGTCCGACCGAACGGGGTTGCCATGACGCCAGCGTTGGCGATGATGGCATCGAACCGCTGGCCGGTAGCTAACAGTTTATCCGCGCATGCGCGAACGCTTTGCAAAGATGCGAGATCGAGTTCGATCAACGCTAGGCTACCGCCTCCTTGCGCCGCGGCGTCAAGGACCGATGCAGTGGACGCCTCGGCTTTGGTGAGGTCCCTGACCGTGCCGACGACGCTGGCGCCGTGAGAGACCAGTGAGCGGGCGGTTTCGAGGCCAATACCCGATGATGCACCCGTTATGAGAAGTCGCTTTCCCTTAAGATCAACGCCGGAAAGCACCTGATCGGCAGTTGACTTTGCACTGAATTTTCTAGTCATATATTTTCTCCTTTAAATACATATTTTTAATTTAGAAGCTTTTCTCTTTATCGGTCCGATCTTTGACATACCGATTGCTTGTCAGGTGCCCATGCATTGGCACCTGCTCCGGACAGGCTTAGTTTCCGATGCCGCCAGCTATATTGAGGGTCTCACCGGTGATGTAACCCCCATGTGGTCCGGCGAGGAAGCAGACGGCTTCTGCCACCTCTTCAAGGGTTGCAAAGCGACGGATCGGATGCATATCCAGGAAGGTTTCTAGGGGGGGGAAGATGATCAGCCACATCCTTGTTCATGTCCGTAGGCATGACGCCCGGCTGCACGATATTTACAGTGATATTACGGGGGCCGAGGTCACGCGCGATGCCCCTCGCATATCCGGCGAGCGCCGCCTTTGTTCCGGCGTAGTCGGCGACTCCTCTGAAGGGTACGTAATCGCCGAGCCGAGAGCCGATAAAAATAATGCGACCTCCGTCCGCTAGTTTGGGTGCCGCCGCGCGGGTATTGGCGATCGACCCCATGACATTAACTTGCCACTGACGATTGTATTTTTCTTCGTCTAAGTCGGGATCATCTACCATTTGGCCTTGGATCGCGATACCGGCGTTGTTTACGAGGATGTCGAGCTTGCCGAATTCAGCAATCACCGAGTTAATTAGGGGCTTGGCGGAAGAAAGATCCGCTTGGTCACTTTTGATTGCCAATGCACGTACCCCCGTGGCCTTCAGCTTCTCTACAACAGCAGCCGCCTTTTCGGCCGAAGCGGCGTAGCTGATCGCAACATCCGCGCCGTGATCGGCAAACGCTTCCGCCATAGCGGCGCCAAGGCCACGTGAGCCACCCGTAATGAGGACGACCTTACCCTTCAATGATTGCTGCATGAAAAAAACCTCCTTAAATGATTTCTGCATGTGAAGATCTTCTTTGTACGTCGCTGGACACTCTAGCACCGGTAATCGGCGGATTATCATAACGATCATTACGTAAAATTATGTTATACATTTTTTTGTGTATTGTCAATATCATAACGATCATTATGTTAAATTGTATTTTATATTATGGCGCCCACTGTGAATTGTCAATTGCTGGGGTGCCAAGTGCCGTCAAGTTAGGATGATGCGTCGAACTCTGGGAAGGGCCATTAGCTCGAGCCGAGTCTGGCGCCTGATGTGTGACACAAGATCCACACTTTTCACCGATCGTGCAATTGCCTGATGGACTGGTAGCGATATGTAACGTATGTTATGATAACGTAAAGTATGAAATTGGACGAAAATCTTTTTAATCTGACGGTTATAAAAAAAGAGAGGTGATCTGACTGATGGGACGTAACCGCGAATTCGATGTGGATCAAGCACTGGACGCGGCGCTTTGCGTGTTTTGGCGTAAAGGCTACGAGGGTACGTCGTACACTGACCTGACGCAGGCCACGGGTGTCGAACGACCCGCGCTCTACTCGGCATTTGGCAACAAGGAAGCGTTGTTCCGCCAAGTTCTGGCGCGCTATTATGAGGACTACCTGGATTTCATCCCGGTGGCGCTGGAGCTGCCGACCTCGCGGGAGGTGGCCGCACACATCCTCCTTAGAACGGCCGAATTAAATACTCGTTACCCGGATCGCAAGGGTTGTTTAGGTGTCCACGGTGCCTTGGCTGGCTCGGATGATGCCGAACCTATTCGACTTGCCCTGATCAATGCGCGTGCAGACGGAGAGGCGTCGCTGCGCAATCGCTTCGAACGGGCAAAGCAAGAGGGAGATCTGCCGGAGACTACTAACTGTGCTGTGCTAACTGCATTCGTGCTGGCGGTGCTCCACGGTATGGCTGTTCAAGCCAAAGCCGGCTTCAGTCGCGACATGCTAGAGTCTGTTGCTGAGCAAGCGCTCTCCACCTGGCCTACCGGCAGTTCCACACTTTCTGGAAAGTCATCCTAAACCTTAGAGCAGAAGAATATTGTTATGCAAAAACGCAAACTCGGCAATCATAACCCCGAAGTCTCGACAATCGGCCATGGTGCCACGGGGTTCCATCAGGCATATGAATTGCTGTTGGCAAAGCGAGACGGTTGCCGTCTTTATGCTAACAAAGAATGATAGCAGAGGAACTCTCATCAATAGAGTTCCTCTAATTTTATTGCCGATTAAGCTAACAGAACACGATAACTCAATAATAGATTGAATATATTGGAACATTTTACCTATCTCCTTCGTCTGAATATTGAGGTGATTTGGATGAGAAGACTTTTTTTATTGGGAGTAATCATAGTAATTGTTTCCTTAACAGGTTGTACTTCGCTTCAGGATAACAACAATGGATCAGAGTTGAACACTACTAAATTTTTACCCACAAGTACTAAGTTAACTAACGAAGATTTCATCGAAACCCCACCTATAGAAAAGGAACATTCGGATGAAGTAATAGTAAAGGAAGTTCCGAGGCAATTAAAAGGTTCTATTGAAGATGATGCATTAAGAGCAAGTATACTTGCGGAACTTGACACAGATAAATTAAATTATAAGACCAATATTGTATTTAGTAATAAAACAGGCATATCTTGAAGTGACCCCTAAAAGTTAGACACGGTTATTTCATCAGGCTGCTTGCTCAAAATGAGTTCGATATTGTATCGGACTCATTTTTAATTTTGCCTTAATCCGTTTCGTATTATAGTATTCTATATATTTTTCTAATTCTAGTTTAAAGTGTTCTACACTTTCGAATTCTTTGAAGTAGAGAAACTCTGATTTCATAATGCCAAAGAAATTCTCCATCACGGAATTATCATAACAGTTTCCTTTACGAGACATACTTTGTAGGACGCCTCTTTTTTGAAGCGCATGGCGATATTGCTTCATTTGATAATGCCAACCCTGATCGGAGTGCATGAGCAGTTGGCGGTCTTTTGGTAGGCGTACTAACGCCTTCGCTAACATCTCTGAAACAAGTGAATAGGTCGGTCGTGAGCCAATAGTGTATGTTATAATTTCTCCGTTAAACAAATCTAATACAGGTGATAAATACAGCTTTACTCCGAATAATTTAAACTCCGTAATATCCGTAACCCATTTTTCATTCGGTGCTTCCGTATTGAACTGACGATCTAAATGATTGGGCGCAATTTTACCAACTGTACCTTTATACGATTTATACTTTTTCATACGTATAAGACATTTTAAACCAAGCTCTTTCATAATGCGTTGAACCTTCTTATGATTAACTTTCTTCCCACGAATCACTAGTTCATCACGAATACGACGATAACCATAGCGGCCCTCATGTTCATCGTAAATTGATTCGATTTCAGCCTTTAAATCGGCATCAAGATCGGGTCGGTTCATTTTCTTTATAAAATCATAATACGTGCTACGTGGAATGCCAGCAAGCTTCACGAGCGCCTTCACCGGATATTTATGCCTTAACTCATAGACTACTTGCGCTTTGTCTTGGTTGGTGATTTTTCTTTGTTCTGAACTAAGGCATTCAACTTTTTTAAATATTCGTTCTCCATTTCAAGTTGTTTAATTCGCGCTTCAAGTACTTCAACAGATCCTTCAACGGATGCTTGTATTACTTGTTTCGTTGGCTTTTTTATCATTGATGGACGCCCCTTTTTCTTCGAAAAGAGAGCGTCTATTCCGATAGTACTCAGCTGTATTCTCCATTTTCGAATCAATGCAGGAGATGAAATATTAAAGATTACTGCAGCTTCGTTTGGGGACGCCCCATTTTCGTTCATATAATGAAGTACATCCATTTTAAACTGTGTTGTGTAAGAAGTATAGGACTTTTCGAAAGCTACTAATCCGTGATATTCATATTGTTTGATCCACATACGTACAACTTCCTTATTCGCTCCTATTGAACGAGCAATTTTATCCACGCTCTCTAATTGCTTCTGGTATCTATCCACTGCATCGATTTTATGTTCAACAGTAAATTTACTCATGAAAAAACTGCACCTCCAATTGTTAGATTGTGTCTAACAATTGGGGTGCAGTTCATCTTTAGATCTGCTTTTTGATTGTGGTCTTCTAATTTCAAATAGTGAATTTGCATCTAGTACGGGAGTATGTCCATCAGTTGACTCAATGCTATTAAAGAAAAATGATACAGAAAAACTAACGATTATATTACCTATAGATTTTTTTGACATGAACAGTAAATTGATAACTGTAAGGTACCGACAAGATAACATAATCAAAGATCTAGAAATACAACTATAAGATGCGGAAATGGCTCATGTAGTAAGAAACTAAGAATCTAAATACTGGTGGAGGTTAGTTGAAGCTAACTTCAAAGAGGAATTACCACATGTGGAGGGCTGATGTTATTGGTGAGGATCAGAGTTAAAGAGAAGTATTTTTAAAACCCTTCTAGCGAAGGGTTTTTATATCATTTATACTGATGAGACCAATTTACTTCTTAGGAGATGTCTAACGAATCATGATAAAGAAAGAAGTCGCACATATACGTAAGCAATTTAAGCTGGATCACGATATGATGAATATTAACGATATTCTCAATGTGTATATTATGAAGGAGAGCAACGAGGTCTATCATTGGGAGCGCCAGGCGTTTGCTCTGGTCGACAGAGAGAAGCAGGAGCTGTATATGGGAAATTTCAAAAAACTCTTGACTGGCGAATTGGATCAGAAGTTGTTCGAGTTGAAGTTTCTGGAGGAAGCAGTGGAGCCAACACGAGTACTGCTGCACCAAGGTTTGGCGACAGGGGATCCTGAAGAATGGAAGGACCTGATGCTGTTGTTGGTGGATAAAATGCTGGTGGATGTTAAGTATGAACAGGATACAGTAGTCACGTTCGTTCGTGGACAGTATTTCCGGCCGACCAAGGGCAGAAATGAAGAAGCCGAAGAGAGCGGGAAGGACGAAATGTTCGCAAATCCGTTCATTCTATGCAGTGTGAATTCCACGGAGAAGCAAAAGAAAACGCTTTTGTTCGATTATGTGGAGCGGGAATTTAAGTACAATGTCATTGTAGATCCGATTATCAAGTTAAGCTCGCCGGAGCAAGGGTTCTTTTACCCTAGCGTGACGGATAACTATTCCGATGTGAACCGCATTTTGTATTGTACGGCAAAATCAAATTATCCAGATCCACACTTCATCGAACAGGTTTTAAATGCCGAAAGATCCATGACAGCAATGGAAGAGAGAGCTATCTTCGAAGACATCGTGAAGGAAGTGGCGGGCGAACAACTCGATGTAGCCACTCTCGCACAGGTATACGAGGAAATCCACCAGGTAATCGAAATTAATAAAGATGAGGAAGAACCTCCGAAGTTGGATTATAAAGATGTGGAACGCGTGTTGACAATAAGCGGCGTAGAGAACGTGACGACGGAAAAAGTAGAACGAGCGTTTCAAACGATCATCGATGATAGGAACTATGAAATGAAGGCAAGCAGCGTTATGCCGAAATTTACGTCAAAATCGATTAAGATCGACACAAAGGTTGCCACGATTTCGGTTAGCCCACAGGATTTAAAGTATGTGAAACAGGTGAATTATCAAGGGAGACGATGCATCCTGATTGAGATTGACGAAGATGCCGTAATCGAAGGATTTACGCTCAGTACAGAGATATTATAGACTTTATTTATAATATAAAACATAGGAGGAAACATGTCCTGGAGCAAATTGAAGCAACAACTAGAGAGTTTTCTCTGTCCTGCGTTACATGGAAGGGTTGAATACCGTGCAACTAGTTATCGTTATTTACCTGATAAAGCAGGGATTTGTTATATTGCGGTAGATAAAAAGAACGTACTTAATATGAGTGATATAACTACCTTAATCAGATGGTATCAGACAGAGCTGGAAATTAAGAATGATTCAGATATCCAAATTCCTATCAACAATGAAGAAATTGAAGCGGTTAGAAAAGATACGAAGGGGATCGTTCCGGAGGATCGTCTAAAAATAATGGCAAGAAGTAGAAAAATATCATCATATGCAAAGGAGCTTTTGTCAGCACAGTCATCATTAAGTAAATCAAACTTTAACGTTGTGGCTAATAAGTATTTATCTACTCCTATAGATGAAAGTTTAGAGAGCAATGATATCTTGTTGAATATTCTAGCATTGGTGGACAGACGAGTTGGAAAAAAGCGAATTTTAAACATGACGGAGAAGATGAAGTTAAAGCATCCAATTGTACAGTATTTTTATGAACTACGTCTAAGCAAGTTATGAAAATAAATAACGATAACAGGCAGGTTATTTGATCAAGTCACAAATTGAATAGTTTTAGTAATAGAGCATTTCTTTGTAAAGAAGAATGCTTTTTTTCTTTGTATAAAATGAAAGGGAATCTACAAAACAATCATAATGCATTCCATATCAATCAAAATATATTGTAAAACGATAAATAATATGTTAAATTCAAATTAACAATAAATAAATGAGGTGCTTTTTGTGAAACGAAGTTCAACACTCTTTTTAAAGATAGCTGTAATTTTTATTGGCATTCCAGTTCTTGCTTTGTGTCTATTTTTGTTGCCTATGATAGCGAATGAAGCACATGAAGCAGCAGAAAGAGGTTTTGATTTAGCTTTTGTGGTATATGGCATTTTACTGGTTATGTATGTTTCGGCGATCCCATTTTACTTCGCTTTGTATCAATCTTTTAAGCTTTTAAGCTATATTGACAAGAACCAAGCTTTCTCCGAATTATCTGTAAAGGCTCTAAAGAAAATCAAAAACTGTGCCCTCACTATCACTGGCTTGTATGTGGTAGCCCTACCACTCGTCTATATCATGGCGGAGATAGACGACGCACCGGGTCTCATACTAATCGGAATGGTCATGATTTTTGCTCCCTTGGTGATTGCAGTCTTCGCGGCTGTTCTTCAACGGCTTTTAAAAGAAGCCATCGATATAAAATCAGAAAATGACTTAATAGTCTGAGGTGAATTATATGTCCATTATAATCAATATTGATGTCATGCTAGCTAAAAGGAAAATGAGTGTTACAGAACTTTCTGAGCGGGTTGGAATAACGATGGCTAATATTTCTATATTGAAAAATGGAAAGGCAAAAGCGATTCGAATAACAACTTTAGAGGCGATTTGTAAAGCTTTAGAATGTCAGCCCGGCGATATTTTAGAATACAAAATTGACGAAGACACCCAAGGGTATCATGAAGATTCGTTATACTAATATTTAAGTTCAAGATACTGAATGGTATGATAGAAAGTGGGGTGAATATGAATATGAATAATAAGACATCAAACGAGGAAGTAAACAATAATCAAGAAACCAATTCCGAAGAAAACAGGGTTGAGCTTCTAAAAGCTGTTCACCATAACGGCATCGTATCTTTGAAAAGGCACTTTAGCGAAGTCCAAGGACAGGTGTTGAATCTGGATGCTTACGGTCCGGTTTTTGTGTATCATGTGAAGGATGATTCCAATGATGTATATTCCTGTGTTTTTTTTCTGCGAGAGTTAGTCGCTAGATTCCAGTCGGGCAAGGATCCGGCAATTTGGATGGCTTCATTTTTCATTGAACTGATGAAGAATAAGGGAGGCAAAAGTCTTCCGAAACCAGCTTCAAGCGAAGATGAAGCGAAGGCAATTATAGATAAGGTGTTAGTTCCCAAATGTATAGAAGAAGTACGTCAGGAATTTGCTCCGGAAGAAGTACATGCAGGGCTAGGCTGGAACCAAGAGCTCGGTCCGATCTTCGAAGCTGGATTCCCAGCGATAAAAGAAGGAAATAACGTGTGCGCCTTCCCACTACATCTATTGTTCACACATTTGCAATTGAATCGGGACCCGTCAGAGCTACTACTTCAAGGCTTGTATAAGATTCGTAAAGAACATGGTATGGACTAAGATATGCTAAATATGTGAGCTTAGCTGTGAAGCGTTCTCCATAGGTTCCACCAAAATATAAAATCAAAAAAACCTTGAGAAATCAAGGTTTTTTTGATTTTATTTAGATTGATAACTATTAACCTGTAGTATAGAAGTTTATCACCGATAATCATCCTAGCGGTTGAATGGAGATTCCAACAATCCGATAACAGTTAATTTACTAAGCGAAAGGTTACAGCAGCAGATCGCGATTGTAAAGCATTACAAGCACACAGAAGAAAAGCTGCAAACGCTAAACATGCGAACGGGATATCTAGTGTCAAATAGACCATTATACTTCATGTAGATAACACTGTATATTCAGTTTTCTAATCAGACTAAAAACGAATATTCATTCGGTTTAATCAAATACCAACAGAGTTACTAAAAAAGCCAAAGAATAAAAATAGAATTAAGTGGCCCATGGAGGGCAGATTTTTTTAAAATATAAGAAAGTATAAGTTTTACGCTATACTTTATGTCTTATATTTCTCGCTTAAACACTTACCGTCCTTATAAGGACGCCGAAGGCGTTTATGCTTGTTCAATTAGTTTCGTCTCAGTAGGGAAATACGGTATGAGTTTATCTTCACTAATCCGTAACTAAATTATTCCATAAGCGTCTATACTCCAAGAAGGTGTATGGACACTGTATTTCTTTACTGCAACTAGCAGTTCATTTAAAAGGGGAGAGAAGATTGAAAAAAAAGATACTTTTTTTATGTTTTATTTTTGCCGTATTTTTTGTTGCTTGTTCAAATGAACAAACTTTTGACGAATATTTTCATACAGTGATGGAAGATATGCATGAATATGAAGAAGATAAGTATTCATATTCTCTTGTTCACCAAGAACATAATGTTGTTCATGAAAACGATGCGATTGCTATTTTCACAGAAAACAATCTTCAAGGTGAACAAATATTCATTGCATATTTTGAGAGAGAAAACGAAAATTGGAAATGGAGACAAACAAGAGGAGCGGAGTGGAATACCTCTGAACAGTGGTCCTCAATGCATGAAGTTCCATACATTTATTCGGGAACTATTAACGATGACTCTATTTCTGAAGTGTTTGCAGGTGAAGAACCAGCAAACATCATTGAGGTTGATGGCGACAAAATGTTTTGGTATGCCATCAGTAATATTAAAGATGTAGAGGTAAAGATAGTAAAAAAAGATGGAACTCCAGAAGTAATTGATAAAATAAAGCATGCATCTTTTTTCGATACAGAATCAGAACATAATCTTACGCTCTCAATTATTTCTATTTACGGTGAATTTCAATTGGATGGGAATCAACTGATTAAACTTTTCGATTATGAAGCATGGAACAGACAAAATGTTCCTTCACCTGAAGAACAATCCGCATCCATTACTATCAACATTACTTCTAAGGTAAACGAAGAAATCAGGTTCTACAATTCTGATCCTTCCCTTGCAATGGTCAAGCGTGGAGGCGAATTCCGTTATTATAAAATTCCGGAATCCGAATATGACCTCATTCATGAGCTAGTGCTTGCTACGGCTTGGGCAGAGGGACTTCAAACACGGGATGGACAACAACGTTATGAAATGATGTCAGAGGAAATGAAAGAAAAATTTAAACAAGAGCAGATCGTTAGAAGCGGTGAGGATTGGAATTTCAATATCGGAGTTTCCAGTCCCTGGGTCGTCGATTTCAAAGTTGAATTAGACGGCACGAGTGCGAACATAACTTATGTAACAAAGACTACTGAGCCTGCTTACTACAACACGATGGAGACGATTACCTTTGGTAAAGAGAACGAAACGCTTGTGGTAGTTGATTATATTGTGGAGGATCAGTAAATGTGGTCAAAGGGATTACAGATGTCGTAGTAGATGATACCAAAGGAGAGAGATCATTGTCTAAAGAAGATTATCCAATGGTATGTATCTTAGATGGAAAAATCGAATTAAGGGATGACAGGATCCAAGCGACATGGACGGTTAAAGTGAATTCTTTTTTACTTGCACCGATACCTGTTACGAAGGAGTTATATTTCTCGATCATACAAAAGACCGGTGAACTGAATGAGGAATTGCAGGTGCCAGTTACAGATGTCTCTTGGAAAGATACAGTCTCGTTTTGTAATTTATTTTCTCAGCATATGGGTCTAAAGGAATGTTACTTGATAAGCGATGATGGAGAAAATGTTATTTGCAACTGGGAGGCAGATGGGTATCGTCTTCCTACAGAAGCGGAATGGCAGTATGCGTGTAAAGCTGGAACGGTTGGTTATCGTTACGGAGAGCTCGATGATATCGCTTGGTATCTGGAGAACTCCGGGGATAAGCCACATGTGGTAGGGAAGAAGCTGCCGAATGCATGGGGACTCTATGATATGTTAGGAAATGTGTGGGAGTGGTGTTGGGATGTGTATGACGCGAATGTATATGGCTCCTACAGGATTTTTCGCGGCGGAAGTTGGGCTGAAGAAGAAAGGGGATGCGGGGCGACATGTCGTCGTCGCAGTCACCCTACGCTTCGAATCGAGGATCTCGGCTTTCGTCTTGCCAAGTCTCTAAGCTGATGATACCAAAGCTCGTGTTAGCAGACACGGGTTTTTCTTTTTGTTGAAATCTAAATATATAAGATATATAGTATACTTAGAAAAGATGAAAAAGATAGGAAGAATTAATAATGGCATACTCTACAGCTTTATCACAAGGAATTTCAATATTACTGTATATTCACAGTATTACAGAGGAGGGATGTTACAACTTTTTATCCACCAAAGTGATATCAGAACAATTAAATATTCCTGCCCCAACGATGGTAAAAGTCATTCGTAACTTGAACAATGCTAGACTAACCGTTGCTAAAGAAGGAGCTAAAGGGGGGATTTTGCTGGCAAGGCCAATATCGGAAATTACTTTGCTGGATGTCTTTCTGGCTGTTGAGCCTGGAAAAACTTTGTTCAAACTCCATACCGATGTAACCCTGCAAGGAAAAGAAGTAGACGAAGTGAAACAAAAGATTGCTAATAGTATACAAGCAGCGGAGATAGCCATGCAGAATTCTTTAAAAGAAGTAAGGTTAACCGATTTATTGAACGAATAAAATGATTTGAGAATGTAGTGGTATTCTCAAGTTCATGTTCTATAATGACGGGGATCTTCTCTTTTTTTTGATAGATCTAAATATAATTAATATTCAGAATATTGCATTCTCGGATAATGAAGTGAAAATGAGGAGCTGTCAAATGATTTTAAAAAATAAAACCGTTAAAGCGATAAATGGTGTCACAATTCCTCAATTAGGTTTTGGGGTTTACAAAATAACTAAGGAGGGAGAGTTTGAAACTGTAATCAGTGAGGCGATTCGGATTGGGTACCGACATTTTGATACCGCTAAAATTTACGGAAATGAGGATGTTTTAGGAAGAGAGATTCAGAAAAGTAAGATCCCTCGTGAAGAATTTTTTATTACATCGAAAGTCTGGAATACGGATCATGGTTATAAAGCTACATTGAAAGCCTTTGAACAAACGATGAATAAGCTGAAAGTAGATTATCTGGATATGTATTTAATTCATTTCGCCTCACCGAATTATCTGGAAACTTGGCGAGCGATGGAAGAGTTGTACTCGCGTGGCAAAGTCAAAGTGATTGGCGTTGCTAATTTTGAAATCCAACATCTTGAAGAATTAAGAAAACATTCTAAAATCCTGCCGATGATCAATCAGATTGAGACTCATCCAGAGTTTCCGCAAAATGAATTGCATGAATATCTTAAAGAACACCAGATTTTACACGAGGCCTGGGGTCCCCTAGGACAAGGGAATAAAGCCTTATTAGAGCATCCGGTATTACAAAAAATTGCCTTAGCCCATCAGATCACGGTCGCTCAAGTCATTTTACGCTGGCACATCGAACGAGGAATCATCATCATTCCTAAATCATCAAACCTAAAAAGAATGAAAGAGAATAGCCAGATATTTGATTTTGAGCTAACTAGCGATGATATAGAAAAGATCAATCAGCTTAATACAGGTAAAAGATATTCGATTAATCCAACGGGTTATATTATTAATCCGATCTATAATAAGTTGATGAAGATTTTTATTTAGTTGGATGTAGCTTATGACCCATGACAACCTAAAAAGCACCCAATAGATTAGCCAAGGAAAAGTCGCCTTATTTAATGCAACACACTCACAATCCGGTGAACTGATTCCCTTGGTCGGATGGGTGAAGCGTTTGAAATCGCCAGACGCGACAACAAACCTGACTTCTTATTCTATTGGCTATAGTTAATTATTTCCACACACGTACCTGCCACTGATGAGAAGTTAGCGTAAATTAATTTATTTGAAGCTCCAACGGTTTAGTACCCGTCGGAGTTTTTTTGTTGTTGTGAAAGAGACTTAGTTCTCGTCATATTCTTCCAATTGATAGTATAATATGAACACATTCTAGAATAACTTTATGATAAATACATATTCATTTTTTTTGAAAAATAAGGAGATGAGTTTATGACAGTAAATACCACCATGGAACAAATCCGAATTATTGAATACGATCCTTCTTATGCTGGAGCGGTCGCTGAGATGTGGAACCGTAGCAACGAAAGCTGGGGCGGTGGAACCAATCAGAGAACAGAGGACAGTGTGCGCCGAGAGATGGAGATTTCGTCCAATCTTCATGTATTTCTCGCAATAGATGGCAAAGAGGTAGTCGGGTTCTGCAGTTTCTCCCACTACCGTCAAGACGAAGGAGCGTTGTATGTACCTTTATTGAATGTGCGCCCGGATTATCACGGTTACAAGGTCGGTCGTAATTTGATTCTGAACGCCGTCCGCACAACAGTCGAAGCAGGCTGGCCGCGTCTTGATCTGTTTACCTGGGCAGGCAACACCAAGGCTGTACCGATGTATAAGAAATGCGGGTTCTTCTGGGAAAAAAATGAAGATTACGTTCATCTGATGAACTTTATTCCAACCGTTGTGCAAACGGAAGCGCTTGCTCCATATTTCGAGGAGCTGGACTGGTATGCAGACAGCACACGCGAACTCGTCATCCAACCGGATGGCCGTCGGGAGCGTGGCTTTGATTTCTTTGATTATACTTGGCAAAAGGGGGAGCTCTTCTTGCGGGCAGAATTCGAGAAGACTGGTCGCGGGTTGACCGCACTTGAAACACCCGACTATAAAATCTTCACTGAGATCGACGACCATGATCTTGTGTTCGGCTCGGTCTACAAGATTCGCTACCATATCAAGAATCGCTCTGCGTCTGAGCTGGCGATTGAGATCAAAGGTCAGAACGACAAGAATATCCGTTTTGCACTGACCGCTGCACCAACGCTCGCTCCGGGAGAATCGATCATCGTGGAAGGTGAGTTTGAGCTTGATCCTGTACGGGAGGAACAGAACGATAAGAAGACCCATCCCGTTGTTATGAGCACATGGATCATTGGTGGTAAGCGGGCTGAATTCCGTATAGGCGTCGCTCCCAAATTTCCTCTCAAGATGAAAATGGTACTCCCAACCCGTGAACTGTATCCGGGCGTTCCGACTGAACTGTATCTGAATGTGGAGAATAATTTCACCTCGGAGGCGGAGTTCGTCTTCGATTTGCCGGAGGATGAATTCTTGGAATGGGCTGATCGTGCGGTACGCTTTACTGTTCCAGCTAAGAGCAAAACCTCTATCCCTGTACCCTTCACACTACGATCTTATGGACTTTACTCACAAGATATAGAGGTGACGGCTATTCCAACGGGGGAGAATGCGGTTAACTTCACAAGTAAACTCTCTGTCCTAATGAAGGGAAAGGATGGTCGTTTTGGTGGGGAAGACGGGGATCAGTGGGTCGCCGTAAACGGCGCATTTTCCCTCCATTTGAACAAGATCGATAATGGAATATGGATCGAATATCCCGGCTCAAGCCACAACTTCTGGTGGACCTTTCCGAAGCTAGGCAAGCCCTTCGCAGAAGAATTCTCTAAGAAGCGGGCCACAGAAGTAAAGATTTATTCGGAAGGGGAGCGCCAAGTTCTCGAAGCTCTCTACGAGTCGGAGGACTTTCCGGGTTTGGAGATAAAAGTAGTGGTCAAGCTGTTGGCAAATGGAATCGCTGAGTTTCATAACGAGATCTGTAATACCAACAGCACAACGCTTACAGAGAACATGTATATGCTGACGAATTTTGGGTTCTTCGGAAAGCGGCTCATCTTGCCATACCAGGGCTATTATGTGGACATGGGCGACTCTTACTCCGGTGACCCGAGTCATTGGGATAGCGCACAAATTACGGAGAACTGGCTGTTCTGCAAGGAAGAGAACGTCACATGCGGGATCTGCTGGGACCCTTCACTGAAGCTGCTTCGCCCCGAATATACGCTAGGGCTTGAGCATAATCTTGGTCAAATTTCCGCTGGGGATGTCGTGCGAACAAAGGTGACTGTGTTTGCTCTGAACACTTTCGCCAAATGGTCGGATTTCCGTTCCTTCGCTCAGAAGCAGCGGAATATGGTTGTCCCTGTGCTGGATGATCATCTTGAATTGACACTCTGTGGCGGAAATCCGTTTGCGGGAGGTGTGCTTAATGCAGAACTAATCGAACGTAAGATGACTCCACTCGCAGGAAGCCTCGAATTGTATGTGCAAAACGATGGTGGAAAGGAACGGAAGGCAGCTGACATTGAGCTGCTAAGAGAGCAGGATTTACACTCCGCGGGCTTTGAGTTCTCTCCTGAAAAAACGGAAATGTCAGGACACGGAGATTCCAGTTGGAAGGTCCGGACTGTCTATCGTGGAGAAGATCGCGTTCAGGAACGATCGAGTCTCTGGTTGCCTCAAACGGAAACATCTGTTGTTTGCAGAGTAGAAGAAGGCACGGCTGGTCCTATTTATACAGTGAGCAACGGAGTTCTCTCAATTGCGGCTACTCCTGAGTTCAGCAGCTGCGTGCATTCCCTGAAGTATCATGGGGAAGAATGGCTGGACAGTTCTTATCCGGAAGCGGCCCCGCGTTCCTGGTGGAATCCCTGGTACGGTGGACTCGACGTGGGAATTCCCGGCATCAATGGATTCAGTAGACAGCAGGAACCGAGAACTGCGGGTTGGGTGGAGCGGATTGATGCTCATGGCAACGTTTGGCAAGGGCTTCGAATAACTACCTCCATAGAAAAACAGGAAGCAAACCGCGGGATTACCATCAACCAGCATTATCTTATGCTGCCCGGAGTTCCTGTACTTTGTGTGCTGCATTCGGTGAGCAACGAAAGTGGATTGGCTCTGCCACATTATTCGCTATCTCAGGATAGTTACTTCAAGCCTTCGCCAATCTTTTCTGAAGGGTGGATGGAACTCCCCGGGGAAAGAAAGTTTCTTCTTGGGAAGGTGGAAGCTGGTCTTGAGTCTAAGGGGATCATGCGAATCGGTGCGACCTCACGGAAGGATATGTTGCATATTGTGAATAGTTATCCCAATCAGAGGGCTTCGGCGTATGTGAACAATAAAGTATTCACTTTCGGTGTGAATCAACAACTTCCACTTCTGAATGGAGAAACGTCTTGGACCCAGCCGACCTTCCTAATCCTGGGTGAGATGGATCTGAATCCAGAGGAAGTTCGTGGCCTTCTGAAGCTGACCTTTGCCATTCCTACTGACGAAAAGGGGAACATAAATGCCGATTATTGATATTCACATTCATCTGTCGGACATCGACAGCTTTCATCAAACAGCGAGGGATCTCTCCAAAGTTGATTACACTGCCGCGGGCCTCAAGGCGGAGTTTGACAAGAACGACGTTGTTCTCGGTATTGGAATGGGGGTCACGGAGCAGAGTAAGGGAGCCTTTCCAGACTCCACTTCACCTAATCCAATGCACCTTGATTTAGAAGACAGTGTTCCACCGTTCTTAATGGAATGCGTGGGCATTAATCCGAACATGCTCACAGGGAAACACACCCAAGAGGAACTAGACCGAATCGAAACGCGGCTGCAAGCTCCTGAGGTAGCGGGAATTAAGCTATATGCTGGGTACTATCATCATTACGTCTATGACAAAATCTATACACCAATTTATGAACTGGCGGCCAAATATGGCATGCCGGTGGTCATTCATACCGGTGATACGTACTCGATGAATGGATTGCTCAAGTATTCGCATCCTCTTACAGTGGATGAATTAGCATACCAGCAGCGCGGTGTGAACTTTATGATCTGTCATTTGGGCGATCCCTGGGTGATGGACGCTGCCGAAGTGGTGGCTAAGAATCCTAACGTCTATGCCGATTTGTCCGGGCTCGTCGTAGGCGATCGGCCCCATTTCGAACGGTTCATGGATGAGCCCTTGTACATGGACCATTTTCGCCGGGCGCTGGTGTACTCCGATCATTACGAGAAAATGTTGTTCGGAACCGATTGGCCACTCGCACCAATTGACCTGTATGCAGAATTCGTCCGCCGACTCGTACCTGAGCAACATCACGAGAAGGTGTTTTACGAGAATGCCTTTGGTCTGTTTCCGCGCATCCAGCAGCGGGTTGCGGCACTCTGATTAATTAACTTCTCATAGTCAGCTTCCAGGCTATGAGAAGATTCTTGATTGGTAGATTATTACCTACACTCAATTCAGGTTCACCTGGTATTTACAGTGCTGTTTATCAATTTGAATTTTACCTCCTTATCGGGTGAAGGTATTTCTCATTCAACACTATTTTGAGTTTGATTAAGTTACCACTGCCTGAAAAATAAAGCTGGCAAAGCGAATTCTTAATGGTTCTTAACCTTTAAGAATTCGCTTTTTTGTTGGAAGATGACTCAATAATAATCGCTACATAGATGCTATTTTTGGAATAACATCACAAAGTGCAATTCGACCTTTCCAATTCTTCTAATTGTACGTCATACAATGCCATTTTGTAATTGATTCTTCCTAAGGTTTTAATTAACTGAAGTATTTGTTCCTCGACTTTTACTTTGTGGTTGTTCATTATCTCTTTTCGCTGTTGTAGAGTACTGTCCCCTTCTTTATACAAATCTACATAGTGTTTTAAATCAGCTAAAGGTATTCCAGTCGAACGCAGTGCTAATATGGTTTCTATCCACTCAATACTCGATTCGTCATACATTCGGATTCCATTTTTAGTTCGTTCTGCATAAGGCAGGACTCCCTGTTTTTCATAGAAGCGAAGTGTATGAGCTGTTACCCCTGTTTTTGTTGAAATATCCTTAACCGTATAGGACATTTATTTATCCCCCTCCATAATAGTTAGAGTTACTCTAGTATAAAGTACATCTTTTTAACTGTTTACTCAATGGTGTCGACCTATTTGACTTAGACAATACTTTAACGAGTATGATACTTAAGAATCCAATACAAGGATCAGGAAAGGAATGTGAAGAACAATGAGCAGTCATAAAATTTGGTTTGTAACCGGTGCTTCCAAGGGAATGGGATTGATACTGGTCAGAAAACTATTAGAGCAAGGATATAAAGTAGCTGCAACCTCAAGATCCAAAGCCGACTTGGTAAAAGCAGTCGGAAGCCATGATCGCTTTCTTGCTATAAACCTGGACTTAACAGATGAGAAAGATGTCCAACAAGCCATTTCTGCAACAATTGAATATTTTGGCGGACTTGATGTCGTCGTCAATAACGCCGGTTATGGTCAAATAGGGTTTATTGAGGAAGTGTCGGATGAATTAGTCCGTAAAAACTTTGAGACTAATGTATTTGGTACACTTAACGTTGTGAGGCAAGCACTCCCTCAATTGCGAAAGCAAAGATCTGGGCACATTATTAACTTCTCTTCCGTAGGTGGTTTTTATGGTTTTGCAGGAGGCGGTATTTATGGAGCAACTAAATTTGCTGTAGATGGAATGAGTGAAGCTCTGTCTCAAGAGGTTCAGCCATTCGGAATTCATGTAACTGCCATTAAGCCAGGGTACTTTCGTACGAATTTCTTATCCGAGGGCTCTATTAGTGGAACTACTACAAACCTAATTGATGATTATAAAGCCATGCGGGATGAGCAGGAAGCCTTTCTAAGAGATTTTGATAAGAATCAACCAGGTGATCCAGAAAAAGCGATGGATATATTAATCAAAGTAACAGAGTCAGAGAACCCACCCGTACATCTTTTCCTTGGACAGGATGCCTATGATGTAGCTAACAATAAAATCACGAGTCTCCAAAAATCTTTGACTGAATGGGAAGTTCTTGGTACATCAACAGATTTTATGTAGGAACTTATTTTTCTAAGCGGTTCATGGACGGATCGGGTTGATGGGTGTAATTCATTAGAATTACGCCTTTTTTCTATTTTAAAATATAATAATGCTTAGGAAAATGAACTTTTTACTATGCTCATGACTCTTATAGTGGAGAGAGGTGAAGGAATGAATGTCGTTCGATCGGTGAAAAGGGCGAAAAAGGGAGATAAAGAAGCCTTACTTCAATTAATAATGGCTGAGAAAGAAGCTTATTATAAACTTGCTTTCACCTATATGGGGAATGAGCATGATGCTATGGATGCAATGGAAGATATGATCGTTAGACTATATGACAAGATCGAGCAACTTAAGAAAGAAGAATCTTTCTACAGCTGGAGTAAAACTATTCTAGTGAATTGTTGTAAAAGCTTACTTCGTAAGCAAAAAAAGTTGGTGTTGATAGAGAATTGAAATGTGGCTGGTGAGAACGGAATAAGCCAATCTGAGTCCAGTGATCCTTATCGTAGTCGTGATCAACAAATGGATATTCAGACATTGTTATTGAACATCAATCAAGATCAAAGAGAAGCGATCCAATTAAAGTACTTACATGATCTCGATAATCAGACCATAGCTGACACGACCGATGTTTCGATTGGGACTGTTAAATCAAGAATATTTCAAGGATTGAAGAAGCTAAGAGATCTTGAGAGGGGTGATGTTGATGAATAGCATTGAGCAACAATTAGTGGATGAGAAGCAGCGCATGGACTCCTTAAAAGCACCTGAAGAATTAGAAATGAGATTAAGAAATGCATTGAATACAGCTACTCCAAAAAGAACGAAACGAATCACTCCAATGTGGAAGGTCGTAGCGATCGCCATCATTTTCATGGTTATCGTAGGAAATAATTATAATGCTTTTGCTTATTATGGCAAGAAGTTATTAGGCTTTGATGAAATTATTAATGGAACGCTCAAAGAACTGAATGAAGCAGGTATGGGGCAAATTGTGGACGAGACAACAACACTAGCGAATGGCACTATGCTAACGATTAATGGGCTTATGTCGGATGTCAATCAATTGATTATGTATTACACATTATCCAATCCTGATGGGGTAGAGGAGGACAGTGATATAGAGCATTTTAGACCGTCAAACATATCCGGGTTTTTAACGAATTCATTTATGGAATCCGGTACGTCAATTGTGAATGAGGATCATACTGAGATCAAGGGAACGATGTTCTTTGAACCTGTGAGTCCCTTTGCCAAAAATTTAACATTACACTTTTGGCAAGAAATAGAGAACAACCAGATGAAAGAAGATGTTATTACTTTTGATTATCATCCAGACGAAGCCATGCAAACTGGGATTAAAAAGACAATAAAGGATACTTTTAAAGTTGACAGAGGTAGTATTAGATTCCATTCGATAACAGCAACTCCTACTATGACAGTAGTCAAGGGATCATTGAATGTCGAGAATTTTGATAGAGTGAATGGCGGCGAGTTATACGGAATAGAATTAATTGCGAATGGAACACCTATAGAAATCTTAGGGAGTAGTGCTAGCTCTTCACTTAGTGGTAAAAAGTTTGATATTCGTTACGATACATTACCAGAACAACTGGATACGCTAGAACTAGTCATGAAGGAGTTTGTTGGATATAAAAAACTAGAAGAAAAGCTTAGCCTTGCTTCTGTAGGCGATAAGCCGTTTTCTATTGATGATACTCGAAAATTATGGGTGAAAGATGTGTACACGACATCGCAAGGGGTTGAGATAACCATCGTTACAGATGAAGATGTGATGCTTGATGGTGTATCAATACAAACGGAAAACAAGAACACGGTTTTAAATACGACAAGAAATCAAATCTATACAAAGCAAGAAGATGGACGTCAATTGAAGGAACGTACCTTGTTATTTGATACCATGATCGAACCTGAATATCTGCTAGTTGAAGGTATGCATTACATGAAAACATATAATCAGATAATTGAGATACCGGTTGATTAATACTTCTAAACTCTATAATCTATATAAATATGATAGATGAGAGGGTAAACGATGAACAAAACCATTGGAATACTAGCGCATGTTGATGCCGGGAAGACAACCTTCTCGGAACAACTATTATATAATACAAAGAGTATTAAACAGCGTGGCCGAGTAGATCATAAGAGTTCATTTTTGGATAGCCATCAAATCGAACAGCAACGGGGGATTACGGTGTTCTCGGATCAGGGAATGTTCACCTACGGTGCTTCTAATTATTATCTGATCGATACACCAGGACATATTGATTTCTCACCTGAGATGGAGCGGGCAATTCAGGCGATGGATGTTGCGATCATTATTATTAGTGCGGTGGAAGGAATCGAAGGCCAGACCGAGATCGTGTGGGAGCTTCTGCGTAAATATCAGGTCCCTTGCTTCTTTTTCATTAATAAAACAGATCGGGTAGGTGCTGATGTTCATCAAGTCTTGCAAGATATTCAGACGAATTTCACAAAAGATGTATGTAATATGACTGATTCACTATTTGAAGATGGCGGGATGAGCGAGGAGCTAGTTGATTTTATCGCAGAACGCGATGAAGTTCTACTGGAACATTATATGGAGAATGGTTACAGTAAGGATCTATGGTTAAATACGATGAAGCGCTTGATTCAAGAACAAATCATATTCCCTTATGCATGTGGTTCTGCTCTTCAAGGAATAGGTGTAGATGAATTTCTGCAGAAGCTGGATCTACTCACGGTAACCGATTATTCAAGTGAGGGGGCATTTGCTGGTCGTGTCTATCGTATTCGTCATGATGATCATGGAGCAAGAATTACTTATATCAAAGCATTAAGTGGAACGCTAAAAGTAAGAGATTCGATAAATTACGGTGATGAAGAGAATGTAGTGACCGAGAAAATCACACAAATCCGTGTTTATAATGGACGTGAGTATAAGGCGGTGAATCAGGTTGAAGCAGGAGAGCTATTTGCAGTTATTGGCTTATCAATGACCACTGTCGGTGATGATGTAGGAATTTTGAAAGAAAGAATGGTCTACGAAATGGTACCGACTTTAAAATCTAAGATCATTTTTGAACCTACTGTCCATGTAAAAGAAGCTTTAACATATTTTAAAATGTTGAATGCTGAAGATCCTTCTCTCAATGTGATCTGGGAAGAAAGTTTGCAGGAAATTCAACTTCATGTGATGGGAAAAATTCAACTTGAAGTTTTGGAGCAAATCGTCAAGGAACGGTTTAGCTTAAATGTTAAATTTGAGCAACCGGAAATTCTATATAAAGAAACGATTGGTACAGAGGTGGTCGGTTACGGTCATTTTGAACCCTTAGGGCATTATGCTGAGGTGCATATCCAATTACGACCGGGTGAGAGAAACAGTGGAATTCGGTTTAAAAATGCTTGCCATGCTGATGATTTGTCTGTCGGTAACCAGAATTTGATTCGTCATCATCTTTTTGAACGGGAACATCATGGTTTACTAACAGGCTCACCGCTAACTGACGTTATTGTGACTCTGTTGACGGGAAGGGCTCATAATAAGCACACATCGGGTGGGGATTTCAGGGAAGCAACATATAGAGCCTTGAGACAGGGTTTGGAACAAGCAGACAATCGTCTTCTGGAGCCTTATTATTATTTTAAAATTAAAGTTGAATTGGACCAAATGGGTCGTGTCCTATCAGATATTCAGCAGGCTCATGGAAGTTTCGATCCTCCACAAACGGATGGTAATAAAACTATACTTACTGGAACGGTACCTGTGGCTACATTTATGGATTACAATAGTAAGTTGTCCTCATTTACTCAAGGAAAAGGCTCTTTGAGCTTAACTTTTGCCGGATATGATGTCTGTCATAACGAACAAGAGGTTATCAATCGGATCGGATACAATAAGGGTGCAGATGCTGAATATATTTCATCGTCTATCTTTTGTTCTAAGGGTCAAGGATATACGGTAAGCTGGGAAGAGGCGGAAGGGATGATGCATGGGAAATGAATATTCCAATTATATCTACGAAACTATTTATTCCTCCAGCTCGGTCGAATGTTGTTCTTCGCCCTCGCCTGAATGAGCTCCTGAATGAGGGTCTGCATCGCAGACTGACGGTCATCTCTGCTTCTGCCGGCTTTGGTAAAACAACACTGGTCAGCGAATGGCTCAGGGGTTGTAAACAACCTGTTGGTTGGTTGTCGTTGGACGAAGGGGATAACAACCTTACAAGTTTTCTGACATACCTCATAGCTGCTATACAGACGTTCTCACATAATACAGGAGAAGGTCTGTTTGGTTTACTCCAATCTCAACAACCGCCGCCAACTGAAATGATACTAAACGCGTTTATTAATGAAATCACCACAATCAAGGATCATTTCGTACTCGTCCTTGACGATTACCACGTAATAGATGCCCAACCGATTAACGAGGCCATCGCCTTTCTACTCGAGCATATGCCGCCACTGATGCATCTGTTCATCGTCACGCGTGAGGATCCACATCTTCCTATGGCAAGGTTGCGTGTTCAGGACGAATTGATTGAGGTACGATCCATAGATTTAAGATTTACTTCCTCTGAAGTAGCTGAATATCTCAATAAGGTCAAAGGTCTAAATCTTTCATCAGAAGACATCATTCTACTTGAATCCCACACGGAAGGATGGATTGCCGGTCTGCAATTAGCCGCTCTTTCCTTGCAGGGACATGAAGACAATACCAGCTTCATCAATTCTTTCACGGGTAGTCACCGTTTCGTTCTAGATTATCTGATAGAAGAAGTTCTGCAACACCAATCGGCTAGCATTCAGACGTTCTTGTTACGTACATCCATTCTTGATCGATTCTGCGGTTCTCTTTGTGATGCTGTTCTTCATAAGATAGTCGGGGAACAACATAGGGTTCCCTCATCATATGGGCAAGAAACCTTGGAATATCTTGAACGTGCCAATCTGTTCATTGTCCCTCTGGACAACGAGAGGCGTTGGTACCGTTATCACCATCTCTTTGCTGATTTGTTGAGGCAACGACTACATCAGAGTATCACCTCGTCTTCTAAATGCGATGAGGAGTTAGTGGCTGAATTACATATACGTGCCAGTGAATGGTATGAAGACAATGGTCTTGAGATTGAAGCTTTTCACCATGCTACGGTTGCCAATGATGTTGATCGCGCCGCTCGCCTGATGGAAGGAGAGGGAATGCCCTTGTTATTTCGAGGAGCAGTCGCTCCTGTACTGAAATGGCTAGACTCATTACCCAAGGATATATTAGATGCCAAACCCTCGTTATGGGTAATGTATTCCTCTGCATTACTGCTGGTGGGTCAAATGACCGGCGTTGAGCAGAAACTGCATGCCGCTGACAAAGCTCTTCAATATGCCGAGCAAGATGTTAAGACACTGGATCTTATTGGACATATTGCCTCCATACGTGCGACAATGGCGGTCAGTAAGCATCAATCAGAAACGATCATGACGGAGTCTCGCCGTGCACTGGAATTTCTGCACCCGGACAACCTACCTGTCCGCACAGCCACTACTTGGGCATTGGGATATGCTTACCAGCTCCAAGGGAATCGGAAAGAGGCGAGCAATGCCTATTCTGAAGCATTATCGATCAGTCAGAAGATCGGGCATGTCATGATCACGATTATGGCTACTCTCGGTCTAGGAACTATACAAGAAGCAGAAAACCAACTTTATACGGCGGCTGAGACCTATCGAACTGTTCTGAAATTAGCAGGTAATCCGCCTTTGTCAGTTGCTTGTGAAGCTCACTTGGGTCTAGCTCGAATTCTGTATGAATGGAATGACCTGGATGCTGCAAAGACGCACGGATATCAGTCGGTCCAACTGGCTATGCAGTTAGAACAATCGGATAGAGTTGTAGCAGGTGAAGTATTTCTCGCTCGACTAGATCTCGCGCACGGGGAAATGGGTGGGGCAGTAGCTACTTTAGCAAAAGCTGACCAGATCGCTCGTCAGCATCATTTCGAGAATCAAATGGCACATATTTCAGATGTACAAGTGCTTGTGTTGCTTCAACAAGGTAATCTGACAGCCGCCACTCATCTGTTACAGAAGTATGAGTCTCCCATGAGCCAGTCTCGTGTTCATTTAGCACAGGGTAACACAATTGAAGCACTTGAAGTGTTAGAGAAATGGAGACAACATGTAGAGGCGAAGGGTTGGGCGGATGAACGGCTCAAAGTCATAGTTCTACAAGCAGTTGCTATGCAAGTGCATGGTGAAAAGTACAAGGCTGTTCAAATCCTACTTGAAGCACTGACGATGATTGAAGCCGGAGGCTTCATACGGATCTTAGTCGATGAGGGGATTCCGATGTATAGGTTATTTATCGAAGCCGTTAAACATGGAAGTAGGCAGGATTATCTTAGTAAACTGCTAGCTGATTTTGAAGCAGAGGTGCGGAAAAGTGAATCCAAATCGGATCAACGCTTAGCTATTCCCCTTATAGAGCCATTAAGCGAGCGGGAGTTAGAAGTATTACATCTCATTGCCCAAGGACTATCGAATCGTGAAATTAGTGAGCGACTTTTCCTAGCGCTCAGTACAGTTAAAGGGCACAACCGAATGATCTTTGATAAACTGCAGGTTGGTCGACGAACTGAAGCTGTAGCACATGCCAGAAAGTTAGGCCTGCTGTAAACCTCTTCCCTCTTAAGAGCATAACCATATCTGAACCATCATTGCTTTAGTATAGCCTCATAAATACGAATATGTTAAAATGCAATCATCATATCCATGAGTCTCCGCTTTAAAATATTTTTTTGAACAGAAAAGGTTGTGAATGAGTTGAATTCAAATAATGAACAAGTTACTATGGACCATTGGAAAAAAAATATCATTCTCTTTTTAAGCAGTCAGACGATATCGCTATTTGGTTCATCTTTAGTACAATATGCCATTATGTGGCATATTACGTTAACTACACAGTCAGGTATGATGATGACTTTGTATATCCTTTGCGGATTCGTTCCCACGTTTATTTTATCTCCTTTTGCTGGAGTTTGGGCGGACCGATACAATCGGAAAATACTAATTATTCTGGCAGATGCATTGATCGCAGTAGCAACATTGATTCTCGCCGTCATTTTTTTAATGGGACATGAATCGATCGGGCTACTCTTTGTGATGGCGGCTATACGTGCAGTAGGTGCAGGAATTCAAACACCAGCTGTTGGCGCCATATTACCGCAAATCGTTCCCGCTGAACATCTGACAAAAGTAAATGGTACGAATGGATCGTTACAAGCCATTATGATGTTTGTAGCACCAATGGTGAGTGCGGCATTGATGACTATGACCACACTGGAGACCATTTTCTTTATTGATGTCATTACCGCCGCGATTGCGATCCTGACATTATTGCTGTTTTTCAGAATTCCGCTTCACAAGAAAGCAACTGAACAACAAAGTACCAGTTATTTCGATGACTTTAAGCAAGGGCTCATCTATATCCGGGAACATGATTTTTTAAAGAAATTTTTTCTGTTCTTCTCCTTGTTTTTTATTTTAATGGCACCAGCTGCTTTTATGACGCCACTTCAGGTTACCCGTAGCTTTGGGGATGAAATCTGGCGCTTAACCGCGATCGAGATTGCTTTCTCCGTTGGCATGATGGCGGGTGGAGCTCTTATCGCCTCATGGGGTGGTTTTCAAAATAAAATTCATACGATGATGGTTGCAAGTTTGCTCATGGGGGTTTGTACGTTTGCTCTCGGCGTCATTCCCGTCTTCTGGATCTATTTATTTTTTATGGCAGTCTTTGGCCTAGCGATGCCTGTTTTTAATACTCCAACCATGGTATTAGTCCAGGAGAATGTGGACGAGGATTATTTGGGCAGAATTTTCGGCGTGTTTGGGATGATATCGACATCCATGATGCCGATTGGCATGTTGATATTTGGACCTATCGCGGATATCGTAAAAATAGAATGGCTGCTTATAGGAACAGGAATTCTCTTATGTATCGTTTCCTTATTTCTGGGCCGAAGCAAAGTATTGATTGAGGTTGGAAAGCCTGCATTAAAAGAATCAAACAATTAAGAGTAGTTAAGGGCGCTTTCTTCACAGGAAGGCGCCCTTTTCTATAAAGTGACGCTATTTACGGTTATCATAAACTCTAAATAATTATAATTATTTATTACCAGACATAGTATCCATATCATAGTAATATATTTGTGGGTTAATTTATAAAAAATGGTAGTTATTGTGGTTTGAGCGAAGTGAGAGTTGGGAGGTCATTATGTATAAATATCAGAATATACAGGGTCTGTTGCACGAAATGCTAATCGAGTTTTTAGAACATGAACAATTTCCCGGATTAGCTGTCGGAATAGTGAAGGACAACCAAGTTTTGTTTACTGGTGAATATGGAACAGCAAATATATTGACAAGTGAGCCCGTTGTTCGTGGCACTTTGTTTCATCAAGCCTCTGTCTCAAAAACCTTCGTTTCTACTGCCATTATGCAATTAGTTGAACGTAGTGAAGTAGAATTGGATTCACCAATCACCCAATATCTATCTTATTTTGAGATGGCAGACGAGCGGTATCGAAATATTACAATAAGACAGCTTATGAACCATACATCCGGTATGCCAGATGAAGAAGATTATGCGTGGGACCGGCCTGAATACGACGAGCAAAGTCTTGAAAGATACGTAAAAGGTATATCTCATCACAAGTTACTGAGTGATCCTGGAGAAGTATTTGCCTATAGTAATATAGGATACGAGATTTTGGGAGACGTGATAGCGAAGGTCAGCGGAATGAGATTCGAGCAGTATATGAAAAAAAATATTCTTGAACCGACAGGAATGCGGTCCAGTTCTTTTCTGAAACAGGAGGTTGATGCTCATCTAGCCACACCTCATGTGCTCGGAACTTCCAGTGGATACGGAGGTTGCATCAGTGATATTTTTCCATATAATAGGGCGCATGGACCTAGCTCCACTTTATATACCAATGTTGAGGATATGTGCCAATTTCTGCTGATGCATCAAAACTGTGGAATTGCAGGGAATGGCCATGAAATCCTGCAATCAACTAGCTATAATGAAATGTGGAAGCCACATGCAAAAACTGGATACGGGCAAGAAAATGCACAGATTGGACTAGGTTGGTTTCTGGGAGAATATAAGGGTTCACGTGTCATCTCACATACAGGGTGGGATACCGGATTTCTGAGCAATCTGTACGTGCTCCCTGATGAGAAAATCTCTATTTCTGTTATGACCAATTGTGATTATGTCTGGCTAGAGAGCGTCTCTTTTCCAATACTAGATCTATTGCTTGGTTCGAATATTCACCAGATCAAGCGATCTATTGCTCATAAAGTTGCAGCTATAGCTGTATCTGATGGAGTCGATCAAGCGATGGCAGAGTATCACCGGATCATGAGGATGGAACAAGATAAGTATTATTTAATGGAATATGAATTTATGCGAATCACCGAAGCATTAACTTGGAGTGGCGACAAGGAAGATGCTGTTCGTATTCTGACCTGTGCTTCAACAATATTTCCTAATAACAGCTCAATTTCTAGCAGGTCACAGGAACTCCAAGGAAATTGATTCTTGTAAATTACAAGTAGTTAATTGTGTTATAAAGTTTAGTCTGCAACCCTCGAATAGCATTTAATAGGTCTATAACTGGTATAATCAGAGATCGCCTCTTCGTAAATAACAGTAGGTATGTAGGTCATATGCACTCGACTCATGTGGAGTTGTAGCATTAAAATAAAGATTGATCAAAAACATCTAACAAATCCGCATTTTACCATAAACAAGGAGAATCTATTTTGGGAAAGATTGATCAAAATGGATTATTACCTTGTGAAAGTATCAACAATTTTTATAAAAAAGTTTGATCATTTTCTGTTTATAATTGTTCCACAAACGCGCCCGATTGTTTAAATACTGTCTTTCATAAAAATGAATTACTTCGTCCCCAAAATCCATTATCCGACACTCACCATTTTACATATAAACAGAAAAAGACCATACGATTAAAAACATGCTTACTAGTCCCCAAACTGTGGTTCCCTTTATCCACCAGATAACGGGTTTATTTGAAACCTGTTCATTCTCTATATTTTTCTCATTTTCTATTATTAAAGTAACTCTACTTTCCATACTTTTTTTCATAGAAACAAGAACAACAAATCCGATTACGATGAAACCAACAGTTATCCAAAGTAACAAATCCATTTTTACACCCCTTTTTTATGAGTTACTTTCCTAACCAGCTACATAGTTAAAGTACGACCCAACACAATATCTATTATATCCTTTTAATATAGTTTCCAATTGCCTTTGAAGAAAGTCTTCCGCAATCTGGCCCGTTTTTGGCATTGTCACAACCCGTCCTGTTAATGTAATTGTATCAAACTTTTTTAAATCATCGAACTTTATTACAAATGATCAAACTTTATTTCAAACCCACAGGAGTGCTTAATATTGATGATTCTGAATCAATAAAAGGGCAGCGCAAAACGGAAAAGTCGGCACAAACCTGCTTCTGTGAGCTTTCTGGGGTCACAGAACGATGCGGTACCTGGAGGGGGACTTTTGCGTACGGAAGCAAAGGTTCGCTGTTTTGGTGGGAATGGCCAGTTCAAAAAAATGCTTCTGGACGATCGGATCAAGCTCGATCCCGATACCCTCGGTCTTGCGCTGCACAAGCTGTTCGTGCTGGACTTTCAGTTTGACCACGACATGGGTTTCTTTATATTCTGGCACCTCGCGGTGCCAGACATGCTTCATAATCACTTTCGTTATATTTTGTGACTCGGTGCAGAAAACTTTTTACTAAGTAACCGTAAGTCTAACCGAAAAAAAATCGGGTTTACTTCACTCATCTACGAGCGAAGTACCCGATCTTTTTCATTTGATTTTTTACGTGTATAGTAATGTGATTACTAGTAATTCATAAAGGACAAGGGTTAAAATAGCTTCGTCACTCGTGTAGGAAGGACCTCCGTAAAAGGCGCGTTGTACGCCGTGACTAGGTACTGCCAGATATAGTAAACCCCTGTCGCAACTAACAATCCTTCCTACAATGACTTGACCGTCTAACGTTTCGATTCGTACAATTTGATTGGCGTGTTGTCTACAGATATTGTGGATGCGATGCCGAATGGACTTCAGGTTCTCCATAAAGTTATTGTCTGCTTGGTAAATCACTTTTTGTTGCATTCCCATTTGGAAACCCATCGTTAGCACTACCTTCCTTAATAAAGTCATACATCGTATGCTGAGCGTGGTTTTCCTGTGTCTTGCTCAAATCAAATGAACCCCCATTCTTGGAGGTTCCCATGTGGCGGAGCGATATATGACAGTGCAGGTCGGCGTAGTGCAGCAAATGAGTGGAAACGCATATAACGAAACCATAGCCTGAAGCGTTTTGATAGTTATACTTTAATAAAATCTTTTCCAGATGAAACCTTGCTCGTCTTTTAATATAGGGGGTAGAATATGATATGAAGAATTTTCTTCTAAGAGGTATAATGGTTGCTATTATATTAACTTTAATAGGGTGTCAACAAAATACAACTCTAACAGAAAACATTAGTACAAAAGCAGATATGGAAGGTTTTGTAGAGCCAGAACCATCAGATTGGGTGGAATATTCGAAGCCTGCAAGAGAGTATATGTACTATAGAACACAAGCCGTAGTTAACAAGGATATAAATATTCTGTGGGATAAGTATCCAAAGCTAAAAGATAATATTGACCGTAAGCAAGGAATTAATATTGAGAAAGATGAGGTTGAATCCTTAAATCAAAGTTTTAATTTGTTAGATGCCAATTACAACATTGAAAGTTATGAACGTATCAAAATAAAAAATATCAAAGATAACGAAACGGTAGTTCTTGTTCATGGTAGTATTATTTATTTGAGAGATGATTTCGAAGAGTCAGGAGGAGAGTATTTAATTAAACTCTTCTTAGAACATAAGGAAAATCATTGGACGGTCGTAAAAACTGACGAATACACTTTACCAGAATATAAAGAATGGGTTAAGGATAAGAAATAGATATAAATGGTGTTAAATCCAAGATGGATACGATTCCAATGATTATAGATGGAGGCAGACAATAGTGGATTACTCAAATATAAAAGTATTAGTGGTAGAAGATGATGAAGATATCAATCGTCTGTTGTGTCGCATTCTCACGGATGAAGGGATTACCACCGTCTCTGCGTTCTCTGGAAGTGAAGCTTCACTCAGGCTGTCTCTGGAAGAGTACCAGTTGGTGCTGATAGATTTGATGCTGCCTGGAATCCCTGGAGAGACGTTGATTGCAAAGATTCGGGAACAATTCACGATACCGATCATTGTCATTTCTGCGAAAAGTGCGCTCGAAGATAAAGTTATGCTACTACGGTTAGGTGCGGATGACTATATTACCAAACCTTTTGAAAAAGAGGAGGTCTTGGCCCGGGTTGAAGCTCAGCTCAGACGTCTTCACTATGTACATACATCGAACAACAGCGAAGAGATCATGCAAGTCCGTGAATTGATCATGAATAAGGATAGGCATGAAGTTACCTTAGCCGGTCAACTGTTGACTTTAACCAATTTTGAATTTGATATTCTGGCGTTGCTCTTGTCGAGGTCAGATAAGATTTTTTCGAAAAGCGAGATTTATTCGAACATCTGGCAGGGTACTTATCTAGGTGATGACAACACCATTAATGTTCACATCAGCAATCTACGTGCCAAGATCGCCAGTCTTACCGAAGAGGAATACATCCGGACCATATGGGGGATCGGCTTTAAAATTGGTTAGTATAAGCTTCTTTAGATTTTCTTTAGGTTTTGCTTAAAGCTTATTAAAGCGAACCCCGATACAATTAATTTATCACAAGAGCAAGGGGGATTTAACGATAATGAATTGTATGCTGGAAATTGAGTCGCTAAGCAAAACATACGGGGATTTTTATGCGATTCAAGATATTCATCTGAACATTGTAGCAGGAGACATTTGTGCCGTGATTGGCAAGAATGGAGCAGGTAAAACAACCTTATTCAAATGTATCACCGAACAGGTTTTTCAGACTAAGGGTACGATCTCTTTTTACGGAAAAAGTGACAGAGTCGAGGTGAGACAAGAACGCCACAAGATGGGAGCAATCATTGAAGAACCTGCTTTCTTCCAAGACTTCACGGCACGGCAGAACTTGGAGTATTATCGTCAACAACGGGGTATCGCGGGTAAATCCTCGATCGATCAGGCACTGCGCGAAGTGAACCTTATGGATACGGGTAAGAAGAAATTCAAGGCATTTTCCATGGGGATGAAGCAGCGGCTGGGGTTGGCGCTGGCCTTGATGACACATCCCACATTCTTGATTCTGGATGAACCAACGAACGGTTTAGACCCGGAAGGAAAGGCTGAAATCCGCCAACTCCTTCAACGTTTAAATCGTGAAAAAAATGTGACGATGCTCATTTCAAGCCATGTACTGTCTGAACTACAGAGTATTGCGACTCGGTATATCTTTATTGATCAGGGACGAATAATCCAAGAATTGACGGCAGAGGAACTGCTTAATAAGACTCGGAAGAGCATCGAACTGGTTGTGAAGGACAGTAGGCAAGCTGCACCGATTCTGGAAAAGAACTTTCCGGATATTCCATATCAAATTCTGCCCAATCACCACATTCAGTTGTTCGGTGGTATGGATATGACAGATCAGATTAATCGTGTACTCCATAACCACAATATTGCAGTGATCTCTATCAATATTAAGGGGGAGGACTTGGAAGAGTACTATCTAAGTCTACTTGGAGGTGAACGAAATGCTTAATGTCTTGAAAGGTGAGCAGTATCGTTGGATACGTACCAGAAGTTATTATTTCACGGGATTGATATACATCCTGCTCATGTTTGCTGCCACAATCATATTGGGGATATTCGATCAGATTGACCCTAGTTTCCCATATGCAAATGAAAGATTCCTTTACAGTAACGTCCTCGGCATGATGGGGCTTGTATTCGTCTTACTCTTCATTTTTCCTGTTATTCTAATGGGAGAAGACCGTAATGTGCTTAAGAATACACTAGCTTACGGCTACAGCAGGCAAACCATCTATACCGGAAAACTGCTCGTAACGTTAGCTGGATTTATGGTGTTCTCTCTGGTGTTAGTTGGTATTTCCATTCTGCTAGGATCTACCCTATTAAATAGGAATGATGAGAATGCATTATTAGATTATATGGCGATATTAATTAATCTGTTGCCCATCATGATCGCTGGTGTAACCACATATTTCTGCTTGGCATCCATGATGAGAAAGAGCTCACATCTTGTTATCGCATGCCTGCTTATCTACTTTCTTCCCTATTATGTGCTAGGAAACCTGCAAGGTCGATTGACATGGGCACCGTGGGTATTTAAACATCAACCTATGTATTATCTATTCAATGCTCATGGTGAGGTATCTTATGCCGCTTGGGAGCCATGGGCGGTTGGGGGAATCTACACGCTGGTCTTTTATGTGCTGGGATTACACCTGTTCAAAAAACAAGAGTTCTGATCATTATCAAGCTAAGGAGGAATAAGAAACATGCAACAAACTCTCGTTATTTCTGCTACATTGTTCGCTGCTGTGTTTCTTATTCCCTACCTACTGCAGCGTCAAAGCATTACCAAAGTACGAAAGCAACTTATGGATATTGACAATCACCCCACTCATAACATCGACGTTAAGATGCCACTTCCAGGACGTGAAATGGAACAACTAGTAGTTGCGATCAACCAGCAACTCGAACAGCGCAAAAAGGAACAGGTAAGCCACTTATCCAGAGAACGTATAATCAAACAAGAAATCGCCAACATCTCTCATGATTTACGGACACCTCTGACTTCCATGCAGGGTTATGCGAATTTACTTAAAGACCCATCAGTCCCGGAAGCGGAGCGTCATGAGATTCTGGATACTATCCTACATAAAATGGCTGTAATGAACAACATGGTAGAATCGTTCTATGAATTATCAAGTTTGGAATCCGGAGACTACCCCTTAGAGTTACAATCCATCTATCTCTACAGCTTACTAAGTGAAGTGATTCTTGCATTTCACAACGATTTGGAGCGGAAGAACATTGCAGTTGAGTTGAACTTGGATGAAACGGTGCGAACCCTTTGGTTGGATGAAAAAGCAATGATTCGAATATTTTCAAATGTATTGCAGAACGTTCTCCGTTATGCCAAAAGCCAGCTTACGATCTCTCTATTCGAACAGGATCACAAAGTGATGATTATCTTCGCAAATGATACCGATCAAATTCATGCACAGGATCTTCCCAAGCTATTCGAACGAACGTATACCAGTGATCCCTCCAGAGCAAACGGCCAGCTTGGACTCGGTCTATCCATCGTGAAGCAATTGGTAGAGAAACAGAAGGGGAGCATTGAAGCCGTTCTTGTGAATGGGGAGTTTAAGTTGGTGTTCGCTTTTGGGGAATAAGCAGATGGAGGAATAGGCCATCAACATCTATGCCCACTCGGAAAGGCTACCAATGCACGGTTATCCGGTGTTGAAGAAGTAAGAGAATTCAGCTCTCAGATGAAATAAGGTATTAGATTCGTCATTAAGCTCCCATGAAAATTAAATTAGCTCTAAACCTGAAAAAGAGCATAATAAAGCAAACCCAGAATAACACTTTTTAAAAAAAGGCTGAGCCTCTTGAGTAATCATATAAAGATTGTTAGATCTTTTAAGCACAAAAAACATCATAGATAACAAACAAAAAGGCAAGGCTGGTGCAACAACCAAAAAAGGATTAATCTCCCATGAGTGCTACCCATATAGGGTGCGACAATCTGTGATGCACCGTGGTGGTCGGAGTCAGACTAACGGTTGGGCTCTATGGCACCATAGCTTATCGACCTTCTTCGCCAGCCGTACAAACAGTATAGACTGAGGTATCCATTTTCATCCTCTGTGGTGCAGCCCGCTCTTGGGCTGCATGTATGGCTACGGGGCAGGATTGCTTAACAGCTAGGAGAGTTCCCTCTATTTCCCAAACAGGTAAACCGTAACAATAGAACAAACAGAACGTCTAACCCCAATGTAGCATCTAAGAAAAGGGGAATATGAAATGAAATTTCGAATGGTTGTTTTACTCCTAGCATTTATTACTGTTGTCACAGGTTGCGCGAGTACAGTTACCCAAAAAAATGTTATTCAAGATGCTCCTGAGTTACTTCCTTCAGGTGAGTCCGCTGCATTTATCGTGGATGATAACGAGATTGTTCATTTTCCAATTTCTGGGCCTAGTTTTAATAAAGATTTAAATATTCCAGCCCATTTCGGATGGGTAAAAGTTCGGGTTCACAATACATCATCTGAAACCCTGAGGGTCCGAGTTACTCAAGACACAATTACGGGAACGGAAAAAATGTTCTTCGAGGTGGCTCCTGGTGCTCAAAAGGCTGTAAATGGAACGCAACCTTGGGCAACGGGCACTCACTGGGTTGCCCTCAGCACTAAAAACGGTGGGATGATGTCAGGGTTTCTGTCTGTTGAACTGGAAAACACGAAGGAAGAGCCAAAGAAGATGTAATTGTTCAGCTAACGGGACACTATAGTTCAATAATGAAAGGGCTGCCGTGAGGTAGCCCTTTGTTCAGCTAACGGGCAGTTTAACAGAACATTTTCTTGGCACATAAAACCTAGCCAAATGAGGGAATCTATGGGTGGGTGATAATGTGAATCATAAATTGATATCTACTATAGTCCTTTCCATTGGGGCAATACTATCCATTCAGTCAGCAAGTGTTGCTCAACCACATGATGAAATGACTAAAGGAAAAGATGCAATTAAATGGATTGCTTTATGGGGATCCCCACAAACAAGGGAAGAACGATTGGAACGAATGTTAACAACTGAATTGCAACGGAGGACACTATGGGTACTCCAAGAAAAGAAATACTTAAAGACAGGGAAAGAATATGTTTATTACTTTGACCCATTTCAAGTAACCGATATGAGAGAGGTTAAGGGGGGATTTTACGAATTAGATGTTTTAGCGAGTGTACATGAAGTTATTAATAACGTGGTAGATAAGAAAACAGAAAATTATCAAATCACATTCCGTCACAATTACGATTCAGGATTCGTTGTTACACATGTAAGTGAGAATAATATAAACCCCTAAATTATTGTGCTAACGGGGTACGATAGTTCAATCAAGACACGATGGCAGCCGGTCAGACGATCGGCTGCTTTTTCATTACGCTAACGAGCAGAATAGTTCCAATATGTGGTATTCTAAGGAAAGGGATTTGAACGGGGGGGGGGGGGGCAATGTTGAGGGAAATAAAGCATCCAGTTAAGAGTCCACCAAGGATTGGAACCATTATAGGCATGATAGCTATTATATCGAGTCAATCTATTCTTGTATTGAGATTATGGGATCAGAGGGGTGTGTTCTACGCTTCGATAACAGCGGTTCTTATGGGTTTAGTTGTACTGTTACTCGCATTGTTCAGAACATTTTTTAAGAAACCAACGGAGTTATGCCTATCCAATGAGCAAATCATATTAAATGGAAATATAATTAATTCAAGGGATATTAAAGTGATAATGACTAAGGGGTACTTTAGGCCTGTTATTGGGATATTACCTTACAGGAGGAAGATCGTCCCATTGGGTATGGCATTTAGATATTCAAAGGATGAGGATAGAGGTATCTCGGATTTAAAGAGTTGGGCAAAAATGAACAATGTAAAGATGGTCAATAAATCGTTTCAAACGTGGATATAAGTGTATTCAAAAGCATTATTAGATACGTTCATTATCTTATTCAGAGGATGAGCTTAACCAGAATGACATGCTTGTTCGTTACGCTAACGGGACACTTGTATATTAATAGCTGTTTTGTTGATTTTCAGCGGTTGTACTAAAGCTGCGAATACCTCCGTGGAAATCAGTCCGACTTTCACAAGCGAGGGACTCGAGATGCAGGGAATCGAAGGGAGGATCGGAATTTTAGGACCCGAATTCGTTGCAGGGAAGCCAAACAAGCACATGTGGCATTTTTGGGGAACAAAAGAAGAATTGAGCGGGAACTTTAGAGTTGAAGCTGTCAACACGAAAACTGGCAAAAAAATTAACCCTTTACCGCTGGATAATCCTACTCCTATTGGAGGTCCTAATAATGGCGCGGATGGTCATGTACCATCTTCCATGGAACTGCCCCAGCCTGGGGTTTGGCAACTGGATGCTTATTTAGAAGCCAACATGTTCGAGAGCATTACTGTTGAGGTGAAATGAGCGTTGTGCTAACGGGACCCGTTAGTTCAATAAAGCAACATACTATCCCTAATATACTACTGGTTAATACCACCAGAAACACTAACCCCTCGTTAGTGTTTTTTCTTTCCAAGGGTATCCAGCTAAAGGAGTCACATGAATATCTACCATATCCATTGGATGATTTTAGTATATTATTGTAAGACCTATCCTTGAAAAGCTTGGTTGGGAAAAATCCATTACATATACAGTTCTAAGAAAGATTTGTGAGCGAGGAATTCATCAAAATGAAGATACTACGGTATCAGCGCTTGTCAAAAAAGAGGAGGCTCAAAAAACGTGAGTCAAACTCTAATAAAAAAAGCCTTTGATGTACCGTTGTGGTTATGTTCATTGGTTTAATAAAGATATAAAGAGAGTGTATAAATGATTTATGAAACCTTTTATCAGACGATGAGAAATAACAGGTTCGATGGGATATTCGTGTGAATCAATGAAAGATCTGACGCCAAACCTATTTTATATGTTTAAATAATTCTGGACTTTTGGTCAAATGTTGAGTGGTTATTGAATGTTTAACTTATATAGAGTTAGGCTTTTTTATTGTGAGCTAAATGTAAAAAAAGTAAATATTGACAATTCTAATAGTAATATTTACAATGTAGAGGAATTAATCATAAAAATTACAAATAAAAATAGAGAGGCCAATGGAATGAAGGTAGTTCGATATTTAATAACATAGGAGGTTTCGCATGAAAGCCAAAAGAACAAAATTTATCAAAAATAGGACTTTTTCTATCATAACACTCGGGTTGTCACTCATATTATTGGCAGGTTGTGGAACGGGTTCTCAGAAATCTGAAAATGTACTTGACTCACAGAGTTCAATACCTGTAAAAGAGGATTTGGTGCTTGCCATAGGAAAACTGGATGGTGGGCAGTTCGATCCTAAGAAAGGCTGGGGAATGACACAAATTCGTCTGACCCACAGTTCACTGCTAGCTATCGACTCAGACCTTAACTTTATTGGAGATCTTGCCACATCGTATACAGTCAGCGAGGATGGCCTGAATTGGACTTTCCCATTGCGTGATGATGCTAAATTCTCGAACGGTGAGCCGGTCACTGCGGATGATGTGAAGTTTACATATGAAATGCTCAAGGAGGATGGCATTAAATTCGATCTAACTTTCGTGAAGACGATTGAAGTCACTGAAGGCAACACCATTGTTATTACGCTTAACGAACCGCGTTCGACTTTTGTAAGTCAACTAACAGAGATTGGAATTGTCCCCAAGGATCACTACAATGATCAATATTCTCAAAATCCGATTAGCTCGGGTCCTTACAAGGTTGTTCAGTACGATGATGGTCAACAAATAATTATGGAATACAATCCATATTGGTATGGCACAGAGCCACAGTTCAAAAAATTGACCTTCCTACTATTAGATGAAGATGCTGCTCTGGCAGCAGCCAAGTCCGGGGAAGCGGATATTGTCTATGTCCCACCTACTTTCGCTGAGCAAAGAGTAGAGGGAATGACGCTACGTACATATGAGAGCATCGACTCCCGTGGAATCATGTTTCCTACGCAGCCAAGCGGAGGCTCAAGTATGACAAACGGGGAAGAAGTTGAATCTGGCAACGATGTAACCAGTGATCTCGCCATTCGTCAAGCGCTTAATATAGGTCTGAATCGCCAAGAACTTCTAGATATTGTGTTGAATGGACATGGACAAAAGGCCTATTGTCTGTGTGATGATTTGCCATGGTTTAATGAGGAAACGGTTGTAGAAGACGGTAACATTGAAACTGCCAGACAAATTCTCGCTGATGGCGGTTGGGTAGATTCGAACCAAGATGGCATTGTGGAAAAAGACGGACGTAACGCAGAATTTGATATGTTTTTCAGCTCAAATGATCAACTTCGCAGTGATCTTTCTCTTGCTGTGGCAGATCAGGCGCGTGATCTAGGCATGAAGATCAATACGATCGGCACGACCTGGGATGATATTTATCTGAAAGGTAAGACTGCAGCAGTGGCATGGGGTGGTGGGAGGCATCATCCTTATCAGTTGTACACGATGAATTCTTCCAAAGCTAGTAACAAAGGTATTAATAATATGTCCAACTACCATAACGATAAGGTGAACGAGTATTTGGATCTAGCGCTCACAGCCTCATCACAGGAAGAAGCTAATAAATATTGGAAACTTGCCCAGTGGGACGGAGAAACCGGCTTTAGCGGTATAGGAGATGCTCCGATTGTGTGGTTACTGCGTGTAGATCATCTGTACTTGGCTAATGACAAGCTGGATCTCGGCAAACAACCGATTCACTCGCACGGCCATGAGTGGGCATTGTTCGGAAATATCACAGAATGGACATGGAGTAACTGATCCATCGGGGGGATTTTTTATGACAAAAAGAATAATAATTCGTTTGATTCGCGCTCTGACTCTGCTGTTCGGATTATCCATACTGACCTTTACATTGATCCATCTATCACCGATGGATCCGATTAACGCTTATATCGGAGGGGATAGCTCGGCATCACCTGAGCAGATTGAGAAATTCAAAGAATACTGGGGAGTGGATAAGAGCCCCGTAGAACAATATATTTCATGGGCAGGGGCGTTGCTACACGGCGACTTCGGAACTTCAAAGCTCTTCCGTAGCCCTGTTATGGATATTATCCAAAGTCGGTTCTTAACTTCCGTTGCTTTAATGGGTACCGCATGGATTGTATCAGGGGTTATCGGATACATTCTTGGGGTGACCGCCGCTATGAAGCGGGGGAAGTTAACGGATACGATCATTAAATGGTACAGCTACACATTGGTATCTACTCCAATCTTCTGGATGGGACTCATTCTACTCATTATTTTTGCCGTATGGCTCCAATGGTTTCCTGTTGGGTTAGCGGTACCTATTGGAGTGCTGGAGAGTGAAGTACGGTTCATTGACCGGGTTCATCATTTTGTGCTACCGGCTCTGACATTAAGTATTCTTGGGGTTGCTAATGTAGCCATGCATACCCGGGAGAAGATGATCGATATTCTGAATACGGAGTATATTATTTTTGCGATGGCAAGAGGGGAAAGCAAGTGGCAGATTTTCATCAATCATGGCTTTCGGAACTCTATTATTCCTGCTATGTCCCTACAATTTGCCTACTTCGGGGAGCTATTCGGAGGGTCCATGCTAGCTGAGCAAGTGTTTGCCTATCCAGGACTCGGAAGTACCTTGACCCATGCCGGGTTAAAGGGTGACCTTCCTTTAATGGTAGGAATTATTCTGATTAGTTCCTTATTTGTTTTCGCAGGGAATTTAATAGCCGATCTGTTGAATAAGGTTGTCGATCCACGTATGAGGAGGGTAGTCTAATATGCAGAGGATACAAGAAGGGCTGAATATACGAAGGTTTTTTGAACGAAAGCGTAATGTTAATGTTCGAACTAAAATGCTACTGTTCATAGCGTTTTCTTCCGGACTTCTCATGACCATTCTAATTCTTAGTTTCTGGTTGAGTAATGACAATCTTCGTCTGAGTGTAACGAGCAGAAACCTCCCTCCAAGTCTTGAACATATATTCGGTACGGACTGGCTCGGACGGGATATGTTCACACGGACAATCAAGGGATTACGTCTGTCACTAGCAGTAGGAGTGTTCGCCTCTGTGATTAGTGTTCTTATCGCAACCGTGATGGGAATTTGTGCAGCTATCTTTGGCAAAGCCATTGATGCCGTTATCTCCTGGATGATAGATTTGTTCATCGGTATGCCCCATCTTGTTTTTATGGTTCTGATCTGTTTCATCGTAGGTGGAGGGGTGCATGGCATTATCCTTGGAGTTTGTCTAACTCATTGGACGGCGCTAGCGAGGGTGGTTCGCTCTGAGGTGCTTCAAATCAAGAGTGCTGAATATATCCAATTATCGAAAAGCTATGGGAAATCTGCGTGGTATATCGCAAGAAAACATATCCTACCGTCCATATTTCCTCAAATTATGATTGGTTTTCTACTGATGTTTCCCCATGTGATCTTGCATGAAGCAGCATTGACTTTTTTGGGATTTGGACTTTCTCCACAAACTCCGGCTATCGGTATTATATTATCCGAAGCGATGAACCATATTTCTACCGGGAAATGGTGGTTGGTCGTGTTTCCGGGATTGCTGTTAGTCATAACGATCAAAAGTTTCGACAGTATTGGTGAGCAGCTTCGTATCTTGATGGAACCTGCTAGCTCGAATGATTAAGGGGGACACACAATGAATATGAAACAGACAAAGCCATTATTGCAAGTGAACAACCTGTCCATTGGCTTCTCGCAATATGTTAAAGGAATACAACAACGTATAATCCGACCGATCGCTGATATGCATGTGGATATTAATGAAGGGGAAATTGTAGCTGTAGTAGGAGCTAGTGGCTCGGGTAAAAGTTTATTGGCGCACGCCGTGTTGGGAATCCTACCCAGCAATGCCATCTGCAGCGGAAGTATTGTTTACCAAGGAGAAGAATTAACAACGAAGAGAAAAGAACTGCTTCGAGGACGAGAAATTTCCTTTATTCCACAGTCCGTTAATTATCTTGACCCCCTCATGCGTGTGGACCGGCAGGTACAGATTGGGTTGGATAAGAAGACTGCGCGGAGACAACAGGAAAATCTATTTGCACAATACGATCTAAAGAAGAGTGATGGAAGGTTGTTTCCGTATGAGTTGTCTGGGGGGATGCTTCGCAGGGTGTTGTTTGCAACAAGCGTCCGAGAGGGTGTCAAGCTTGTCATTGCTGATGAGCCGACACCCGGAATTCATCCACAGGCGTTAGCTGAGATTTTGAAGCAACTTAAGCAATTTGCCCAAGAGGGTGCTGGAGTCATGTTAATTACTCACGATATGATGTCAGCACTCCAAATCGCAGATCGAGTGGCTGTCATCAAGGATGGAGCTACATTGGAAATTTCAGAGGCTACGGCTTTTGAAGGAAATGGTGAACGTCTGACAAATGATTATACAAAAAGGTTGTGGCGTGCTTTACCGCAGAATGATTTCGATATGGAATATAAAGAGGAGGAGACTGTAACCCATGTCCCTGATTGGAGAGAACCTGAGCCACTATTATCATCAAAATAACTGGATTATTAAGGATATCAACATTTCTATCGCTCCAGGTGAGGTGCTGGGGTTATCGGGCTATAGTGGTTGCGGAAAAACGACACTGTCTCGAATTCTGGCCGGATACATTTCCCCTCGCATAGGGCGTGTATCGTTAGATCACCATACTCAGGTGCGACATACTTTTAACCCGGTTCAACTTATTTATCAGCACCCGGAAAAAGCCATTAATCCAAAGTGGCGTATGCACGACGTTCTGACCGAATCCTATACGCCTTCACAAGATATTCTAGATGCTTTTGAAATAAAGAAGGAATGGATGGACCGTTGGCCTGTTGAGCTGTCCGGTGGTGAGAAACAGCGTTTTTGTATTGTACGCGCTCTGAATCCAGATACGAAATATGTAATCGCCGACGAGATGACGACCATGCTAGATGCAATTACACAGGCGAAAATTTGGAATGCATTTATCCGCATCTGCAAGAGCAGAGACATTGGTGTGATTATCGTTAGCCATGAGACTAGCCTGTTGAATCGATTGTGTGACAGTATTTATAAGGTAGGTAGTGATTAACAATACTTTAGTATCTATATTTTTATATCTTATACAGGTATATTATTAGCAAACTTGAGGTATTGGAGGAAGTCTATGAAAGCAATGGTATGCACAAAATACGGTTCACCCGATGTTCTAGAGCTCCAAGAGGTAGATAAGCCCACCCCTAAGGAAAATGAAATACTGATAAAAGTTCACGCGACATCAGTATCATCAGGGGACTTAAGAATTCGAGGATTCAAAAGTCCTCTCATGTTATGGATTCCTATGCGAATTGTATTAGGCTTCAGAAAACCAAGAAAGCCTATACTCGGCACGGAGTTAGCTGGAGAAATCGAAGCGATTGGCAAGGATGTAACACGATATAAGAAAGGTGACCAAGTTTTTTCATTAACAGGGATGAGACTTGGTGCTCATGCTGAGTTCACATGTATGCCTGAAAATGGGTTGGTAGCCATAAAACCAACCAATGCGAGCTATGAGGAAGCAGCTACAGTTCTTTTTGGAGGAACCTCAGCCTTATATTTTTTTAGAAAAGCAAAGATCCGTAAAGGACATAAGGTACTTATCTATGGAGCTTCGGGAGCAGTGGGGACTTCCGCTATACAACTTGCCAAGTATTATGGGGCGGAGGTTACCGCGGTATGTAGCACCGCAAATTTTGAATTGGTGAAATCTCTGGGAGCCGATAAGGTCATGGATTACACGAAAGAGGATTTTACGAAGAACGGTGAGCATTATGATATCATCTTTGATGCCGTTGGGAAAAACTCAAAGTCAAATTGCCAGAAAGCACTCACTCCGAACGGATCCTATGTGACAGTGGATGGGCAAGGAATGGCAAAGGTACGTACGGAAGATTTGATTTTCCTGAAAGAGCTTATGGAGGCGAACAAAATAAAATCGGTCATCGATAAACGCTATTCACTAGCTCAAATTCCTGAAGCTCACAGATATGTTGAAAAAGGGCACAAAAAAGGAAATGTAGTCATTACGGTGTAACATGATATTAGAAACTTGCAATGGGTATCCCATAAGTCATGAAAAGGGTTTCGGATGCACAAATTTGAAACATTGTGGATCTTGTTCTTGATTCTTTAGGTGGTGACGTTCAAGAGAAGAGCTATAAGGTTTTAAGAGAAGGTGGCAGGCTAGTTACTATCATTCCTACAAGCATTTCGGAAGCTGCAGAGAAATATAATATTGATGCAAAATTAGCTGTAGTACAGCCTAACCTACAGCCTAAGCGCAACGATTTTGAACAAATAGAGAAGATGGTTATAGGTGTATCAATAATAAGAAGTAATGAAATGAAGTTAGCAGAATGTCGATGGATTAATCACCTGATCCATGGCCCTGCTAGCTTCTTTATTAATCTATTAGGTAATAGATTACATTTTAATATCTGATAGTATATACTTTAATGAAACTCTTGAAGTGAACACTAAATAAGATAAGTTGAACTTGAATCTGCAATGTGTCTAGAAAAGATATTATTTCGAAGGCGAGGTAGAAATTGGGATGGATCCTATTATTGAAGTTACTAATCTAAGCAAATCCTATGGTAAAGTGCAGGCCGTCAAGGATATCAGTTTTTACGTGGAGAAGGGGAAGATGTTCGCTTTTCTTGGGCCGAATGGGGCGGGGAAGTCAACGACGATTGATATTATTTGTACCTTTTTACAACAGGACTCAGGTATGATTTCGATAGATGGCTACCAATTAGGTAAAGAAGATGATAAGATTCGCTCCATCATTGGTGCGGTGTTTCAAGACGGGCTTTTAGATGCGTTGCTAACCGTGGAAGAAAACATGAGAATTAGAGGTGGATTTTATGGCGCAAAAGGTAATGAACTAGCGCAATCGGTGCAAAAAGCAGCTGAGGCTGCAGGTGTAACTGAGTTCATGAATCGTCCTTATGGGAAGTTATCGGGCGGTCAACGTAGACGTGCTGATATAGCGCGGGCACTAGTTCATACACCTAAGATTCTAATTTTAGATGAACCTACAACAGGTCTTGATCCGCAAACCAGAAAAAATGTGTGGGAGATCATTAAAAAGCTACAAAAGGAAAATAACATGACTGTATTTCTTACTACACATTATATGGAGGAAGCAGCAGATGCAGATTATGTTGTCGTGATCGACAATGGTAATATTGCGGCAAGAGGAACGCCAACCGAATTAAAAAACACCTATGCTAGCGATCAATTAAATCTATTCCCGGAGGATATCGAAAAGTTAGATGAGTTCCTGATGGAAGCACAAATTGATTTCACCCGAAATGTCGATAAAATATCTATTAAAATTTCATCAACATTGGATGCTCTACCGATCCTGGAACAATGTAAACCGTATATCAAAGGCTTTGAAGTCTTAAATGGGACGATGGATGATGCGTTTATTGGTATAACAGGAAAGGAGATTAGACAATGATTGGATTTGCTAGACGAAATCTACTCCTCTTTTTCAGGGATAAAAATGCTGTCTTCTTCTCGCTTCTTGCTGTGTTCATAATTATTGGTCTTTACGCTTTGTTTCTGGGTGATGTGTGGGCGAGTAACTATCCGGATATCGATAATATTCGCTTTCTTATGGACAGATGGATAATGGCAGGGCTACTAGCTGTGACATCGGTTACAACAACAATGGGTGCATTTGGTGCATTGGTCAGTGATCGGGAAAAGAAAATTTATAAGGATTTCAATTCCGCTCCGATAAGTAGAAGTAGCATTGCTGGTGGATATATGATTAGTGCGTTTGTGATCGGCTGCATCATGAGTTTTGTAGCACTTATATTAGTAGAACTATATATCGTGTCAAGCGGAGGGAAATTACTGTCTGTAGTGGCGTTCGCTAAGGTTGTTGCACTTATTTTAGGTTGTACTTTTGTGAACACAACTATCATGTTTTTTGTAGTTTCTTTCTTTAAAAGTAATAATGCATTTGCTACAGCGAGTACGGTAATCGGTACATTGATTGGATTTTTGACTGGGATATACGTTCCCATCGGTGCTTTACCGGATGCGGTCCAGTTGGTGATCAAAGTATTCCCTGTATCACATGCAGTCTCTATTTTTAGACAGGTTATTATGGATGTACCTCTTTCGAAAGCTTTTGCTGGAGCACCTGCTGAGACTTTGATCGAATTCGAGAAATTGATGGGTGTAACCTATTACTTTGGTGATACTGAGGTAAGTGTTTGGATTAGTATACTTATTCTAATCATAACAACAGTTATCTGCTTCGGACTGGCCGTATTGAATATGTCACGCAAAAACAAATGATCAACTAATTTCGACCTACGAGAGGATATACTAATGAACAATCCATGGAATGACGATATCATCAGATCTGCTGAAGAATTAAGGGAGATGATAGGAGCACCTCATGAAGCTGTAATTAAGAAAGTCGTCACACAAATTGATTCACATATTGAGAATTTTATTGCCAAATCCCCACTTTTTTTTCTAGCAACTTCGGGTACGGACGGTAGGACAGATGTCTCACCGCGAGGAGATCGTGCAGGGTTCGTTAAAGTTTTAGATAACAATAGAATTGTTTTCGCGGATCGACCAGGTAATCGGCGTATCGATTCAATGTTGAATATGCTCGAGAATCCACAGGTAGGGATGATTTTTCTTATTCCACCTTTGGAGGAGGTTCTTCGTATCAATGGACGTGCTATACTTACTCGTAATAAAGAATTTATCAATGATATGCAATGGGAAAAGAAAACTACTGGGATAGCTGTAATTATTGAAGTGGAAGAGTGTTTTATTCATTGCCCAAGAGCCTTTAATCAAGCAGGGATATGGAACATTGATAAATGGTCGCCAAAAGATGAATTGCCAGTGGTTAGTGAATTGTTCCAGGCACATTTGAAAATCAATAATTATAAAAGTTAATATTGGGACATACTTTGTATGATGGACATTCGGTTGTGAACAATATTGGGGGTGATAACTATGCCAACAAGCAGAAATCATCAAGAGGCACATGGGATCGGTCAAATTGAAGAACAATTGCAGCAACAAGTAAATGCGACAAATGCTATTCAAGGCGGAAGTGAAGTGGACCGTGAAATTGAAAAAGAGGACCAACGGGATGCACATACCTCGTTAGACGAGATTGTTGAATACAATGAACGAGAAGTATAAAGAAATAAGGCTGTCGATTTCTCGGCAGCCTTATTCTCATATACGATGTTAAGTTAACATTAACTTCTTACTTTTTTCTAGTAGTTCTACAAGCAATTGGACCAACGGGTTGGGTCGTCAAAACACTAGAGGCATTCCGCACATTCCTAGCAAATACTAATGGACGTTGAATAGCCTCCCAATGGATATACCATATGTTTGGATTTGTAAATAACCAATGGTTATGAAGAGATGTTACTTTTATACCAGCTCTACGGAGCCTAGATATAAATGGGTTTATTTCACTAGTGAGTATAACTGTTTCTCCTAAACATAATGCTCTACCATCAGCACTTACGCTTTCGTACGAAATGCCGAAGGGGATTGTGAAAAGACCTTTTGAACGTCTATTCAATATATTCACCCTAATATTTGTTCTTAACTTTGTTGCTACACATACCCCATTAATGACTTGTGCTTCACCACCAAATATTTCTGCAAACTGTCTACACTGTGGACTAACACTCATAACTTATCACCTTCCTTTACTAGATAAGATATAGTATTAAAAAGTGATTACTTTAGGAACGGTATTTCTCATTAATCATCCTCATTTTCTTCTTCGATTTTTAAGATTCTTCCAGTTTTTGCTGCTAACTCTACTTCAAACAACCTGTTGTTGGTTGTCACAATGAATATTTCATAAACTAAAATTCGCATTCTCCTTTATTAAATAGATATCATTTATCAATATGTAATAGGTAAGATTTTGGTGTGAAGGATATAGAAATATTGAGGTTATTTATTGGCGTTCCACTTTGTGAGAATTGCCATTATTAAAAAATTATGTTATATTAACAGACCTACCGGTTTGTATGGAGGAGGTACTAGGAAATGGATTCAAAATCGCTGATCATCAACATCTCGACAGCTCTTTTTCAGAAAAAAGGATATTTGGGTGTAGGATTAAACGAAATTTTGAAAGCATGTAACTTGTCAAAAGGTTCGCTTTATCACCACTTTCCAAATGGGAAAGAAGAATTGCTTATCGCTTGTCTTCATTCATTAAATGAAGCAATTACAACAGATATGGAAGAGATTTTTCAACATTATCCATCTACTGTTACAGCTACACAAGCAATGATTAAGAAATTGATCGAACAATTTGAACGAGATGGGATGATTACTGGTTATACATTTAGTAGCATCGTTAGTGAAATAGGATCATTAAGTGAACCCGTTAGATATGCCTGCGCTCTATCTTTCACAAAAATTGAAGGTATTTTTTCGAACAAATTAGTAACGGATGGTTTTTCGGAAGAGACAGCTCGTTCAATTGCTTTAATGATGACGGCAGCTATTGAAGGTAGTATTATGCTTTGTTTAACTCAACAAACAAGTGAACCACTGAAGATTGTTTCGCAGGTATTACCAAATTTATTGAGAGTTTTATAAAGAAGAATTAACAAACATCTTTACAAACATCTTGAAATACACATTTGAAAGGAAGAAAAACATGCAACAAGAAACAAGACTACCAAGAAACGGTAAAGAGGGAGCATTGTATGGTATTATCATTTGTACGCTGACTGCTTTGTTTATGACAACACTAAATACTTCTCTCGGCATGGGTAAATTGAATGGAGAAGTTGTAGTATCGATTCTTAAAGTGTTTCCAATTATGCTGGTTATTGCAATGATTCTTGAATCGGTATTTATAGGTCGCATTGCAGAAAAATTAGTTGGGAAATTTACTGCACCAACAGATAGCTTTAATTCAAAGATATTATTTCGTATCTTATTCACTGTATTGGGAATGTCAGCGTGCATGACACTTATTGGGGGTATCGCAGGAAACGGTATTAGTTCCGCAACATTTAGTAACTGGTTAACAAATTGGCCAAGAAATTTCTTGATCGTACTCATAGCTGAGAGTTTAGTGATTCAACCCATTGCAAGATTTGCGATGGTAAAACTACATGCTTATCAAGATCACAAAAGTAATGCAGCGATGTCGATAGAGGATAACGTTGCTTAAAGGAAGATATTAATATTACGATCAAAGACGCTAGGCTTTCTGCCTTGCGTCTTTTTTATTTAGCTTCAGTTACTATAAAAAAACAGAAGTGCCCACACTTCCCTGACATAGGCGAAGAGGGGACAGCTTCTGTTATCTAAAATTTAACGCTGCAAAGTTTGCCCGTTGGAACTGATGATGTCCTTATACCAATGGAATGACTTCTTACGGTATCGTTCAAGTGTGCCCGAGCCATCGTCATGACGGTCTACATAAATGAATCCATAACGTTTCTTTAATTGAGCGGTAGAAGCACTGACAAGGTCAATACATCCCCACGATGTGTAACCTATGACTTCGACGCCGTCTGCAATTGCCTCGGCTACTTGTACCAGATGATCATTCAAGTAATCAATTCGGTAGTCATCTTCAACTGTCTTTTCACCTTGATCATTGGTGATCAATTTGTCGATGGCGCCTAAGCCATTCTCTACAACAAACAGTGGCTTCTGATAGCGATCATAGAACATATTCATGACATAACGTATACCCTGAGGATCTATATGCCAACCCCATTCACTCGTTTTCAAATACGGGTTAGCCACTCTACCCATCAAGTTGCCTTCGCTTTCTCCCAGCTGGGACGATGCACCCGATTCACAAGTGCTCACATAATAGCTGAATGAAATAAAGTCCACGGTGTGCCGTAGAATTTCTGCATCTTCTGGTTCCATATGAATGTTAATGTTATTCTCTCTGAAATAGCGTTTCATATAACCAGGATAGATCCCTCTGGCGTGAACGTCGGCAAAGAAATAGTTTTTGTGCTCATATTCCATAGTTGCGATCACATCATCGGGATTTGGAGTCAATGGGTAAGTCGGCATACTGAGCACCATACAACCAATCTGTGCATTTGGTGCAAGTTCATGACCGATTTTGACAGCTAACGCACTGGCTACAAATTCATGATGGATGGCCTGATATAGGTCTTGTTTGCTTAAATCCTGCTTAGGTGTGTAAATACCGCCACTCATAAACGGTTCTTCGAGAATCGAATTGATCTCATTGAAGGTCAACCAATATTTCACTTTGTCCTTATAGCGGGTAAATAGTGTTCTTGCGTAACGCTCATAAAATCCAATTAACTTACGGTTGACCCAGCCATTATATTGCTTGGACAAATGCAGCGGTGTCTCATAATGAGAGATCGTAACGAGAGGCTCGATCCCATATTTGTGGCATTCATCAAACAGGTCGTCGTAAAATTGTAGGCCTTGTTCATTAGGTTCTAATTCATCACCGTTCGGAAAAATCCGAGACCAAGCAATGGAAGTTCTGAATACTTTGAATCCCATTTCTGCAAATAACTTAATATCTTCTTTATAGCGATGGTAAAAATCAATACCAATCAGTTTCATATTGTTATCAGTAGGCACCTCAGTAATAGGGCCTTTAATTCCTTCTGGTGCCACGTCCTGAGTGGACCAACCTTTGCCATCCTCATTATAAGCTCCTTCACATTGGTTAGCAGCTACGGCTCCGCCCCATAAGAAACCATCTGGAAATTGTAGATTCATTGTTTACTCCCACCTTTGTCATGTTTATAGGGATATAGATAGACTGTGGTACACTATGAATATTGCCTATTGTGTGAATGATAAACGTTGTAACGCGTTACATGTCAAATTTTTTTTGTTAGGAGAATGATGATGTCGAATCTTGATCTTATTGCAAAGATGGCTGGGTTTTCTAAAGCTACGGTTTCTAGAGTCCTAAATCAATCCCCCCATGTGAGTCAAGAAACGAGAAATAAAATTTTAAGTATTATGAAAGAACTGGACTATGTCCCCAATCGGAATGCAATTTCCTTGTCTAAAGGACAAACAATGCAAATCGGGATCAGCACTGAAGGGATCAATAATCTGATGTTACCATTCCTGAATGGTTTTGTTGAGATAGCAAGCCAATACGGATATCAGACGATTATCTATACATCAGGAGGGGATGCAAAGAAAGAGCTACAGCCATTTGAAGATTTGCGGAGAAAAAGAGTCGATGCTCTCGTCATCATTACCAGTGTCAATGACCCAAGCTTATTAAGGTCATACTGTAAATATGGACCTATTGTGTCGTGGCAGCGAATGGATCAACCGGATATTTCTTCGGTGGCTATGGATCAGTATGAAGGGTATTGGTTAGCATTGGAACATTTAATAGAGAAGGGCTACAATCGTATAGCTAATGCATTCGGACGACCGAACAGCATAAATACGCATAACAGAATGCGTGCCTATGCAGACATGATGGGGAAACATCACCTTACCGTATCTCCCAAGTGGTCCTTCTCTTCAGTATATACAATCCGTGACGGAGAGCAGGTAGTTCGTGATTTACTTGAGCATAAGGATGATTTGCCGGATGCTATTCTGTGCGCGAATGATTATGTGGCGGCTGGTGCTCTTTGTGAAGCCCGTAGACAGCAATTGAAGGTGCCTGAAGATTTAGCTATTGTCGGATTTGATAATACCGAACTCGCCCATACCATGGGTATAACATCCATTCATAATCCCATTGCAGCACAGGCACAGAATGCTTTCTATCTTTTGTTGCTGCAATTGCTTGATACTGAAGTAGAGCTAGAAATTCTCCAATTCAGCCTGATACAACGGTTTACTACCTAAGTAGTTGTTGATTCTTATACACTAGATTATGGCTAGGAATAAGTAACTTAAGGGTATGTAAGTAATTAAAAAATACGCCAGAGTGCATGCTAGCTGCTCTCTGGCGTATTTCTAGTGAGTTTATAAAGTTTTTATGAGTACAGTTGTTTGAAGTAACATTGCTTATTCCTCGACTACTCTGTCAGGTAATTGTGTTACATAGCTGTCTGATAAATGAAGGAGTTCAAGTGCACGATCAAATTCATTTTCTGTGGCTTTAAGTGTTTTAACACCATCACCAGCTAAAGTATAATGTTGACCGTCCTCGAATCCGCTACCTGATAAGAAGAGTTCTTCGTTGTTGACGAATGATCCCGTCGGTAAATAATAGCGTTGTGGTAGTAGGTTATATTTCGTTTGATTCAATAGATCCTGTCCGAAATGAAGATGGTTATCGAGCGATAGACCTAATAAATTGGAAACAGTAGGTAAAATATCAACTTGACCACCTAATTGTTCATTTACACTTGGAGATGTAATACCCGTTGATGCAATGATCATAGGAACATTAATCAACTCGCGTTCCGAATATTCATGACCGAGAATCTCTTGCATTAATATTTGATCATCATTATCGAGAGAGAAGATAGGAAGTCCACGATGATCGCCATACAGAACGATTAAGCTGTTATCCCATACTCCGCTCTGTTTGAGGTCTTCTATAAAGAGACCAAGCGCATAATCGGCATAATTCTGTGACCGAATATAATCACCAACGAACGTACCTTCGAATCGTTCTGGGAGCGTCATCTTGTATTTCTCTTCTGGAATCGTAAAGGGATTATGAGCGGACATTGAGATCACATGTGAATAGAATGGTTGATCATTCTGATCCATTGTGGCTAGCTCTGCTGCAGTTCTTTCATAAAGCACTTCATCAGATGCTCCGTAGAAGAGTGTATCTTCTTCGCCAAAGTAAGTTTTGTCATAGTATCGATTAAATCCTAATGCGGTATAAAGTTCACCACGGTTCCAGAACTCAACTTCATTGGTATGGAACGTTGCGGTATCGTAGCCTTGATCTTCTAGAAGCTTAGGTAAGCTTGGAAGTTCCTTAGGTGCGTAATACTGGGTAGCCGCACCATCTGGTGGTACATAAAACGACGTGTTGACGATAAACTCCGCATCGGATGTGTTTCCTTGTCCAACCTGCTGATAGAAACGTGGGAAATAGAAATTACTTCCCGCAAGCTCATTCATATTAGGAGTTATTTCTTGACCATCGATCGATAGATTAATTAAGAAATTCTGGAATGACTCCATTTGAATGATAATAAGGTTCTTTCCTTTAGCGGCCCCAGAGAGAACTGGATTCACAGACGCTTGAATACCTTTCGTATCATTGATAATTTCCTGCGTAATTTCATAAGCGTCAATGGGCTCTTCCTCTTTATCAGCTATGAGAGAGTACGCTTCATAATTAAGAATTCCCATTTGCTCGGCTTTAACAGTTTCATTCATACTTGCCCGGTTAGGTAAAATATTTAACGAACATAACATGACGGAGATGCAGAACACAGCCGTAATTGTTTTCCTGTTCGTCTTACGTGCCATGGATCTCTTCCAATCGAGGGCTTTCTGTCGTTTAAGCATAACGTAGCTAATAATAATGATATCCACAAAAATTAGCATATATTTCGGATGCATTACCGAGAATATACTCTTCTTTACTGCTCCAACTTGTTTGACCTGATCTAATACTTGAGATGTAGCAATAATACCGAAATGGTTATGATATACAATTAATGAAAAGAACAAAATGGTAATTATGAGATTCACAAGCATATAGATGGCGATTTTTCGTTTGGTAGCGAACCATTCTATCAAACAAAATAGTAGTAGAACAAAAGGAATCTCCTTAACTAATATGCTCCATGAGGGACCGTCTTCGAATAGAAAATACCAAGCAAAATAACTCTTCGCTAGCATGATTAGTGAAAAAAGTAGTATAGATCTCATACTGATCGTACGATTTATTGTAGACGACATTGCATTTGCGCATCCTTTTCTATTTTAATGATTAGTCTATTCTAGTACATAGAAGGACCATAAATCAACTAGACCTAAGGACTATCAATTCGACATAATAACCTATGAACAAAAGAATAGTATCAATCTCCTTCTACTTTCGCACCAAATGATCGCAAAAAATGAACAGCTTGATCTCTATCCATTCGTGCACCGCTAACATTAATAGATTTGAAATCAACTCCATCTAAATTAGCACCACGTAAATCAGTTCCATGCAACTTGGCATGAGCTAGAATTGTTCTAGTTAGGTCGCAATCTCTTAGATCTGCCTTTTCAAGATTAGTATTGGAGAGGTCCGCTTCATAAAAACGTACTCCTTTTAAGTCCTGTTTCACCAGCCTAGTATGTCTTAAATTTGTATAAGACCAATCCCCTTGGAAGATTGTTATACCATCCATTTGTGCATTTGAAAAGTCTGAACCGGTCATTTTGCAATTATCAAATTTTGCGACGAAGAGGTTAGTATCAACAAAAATACAATTCACAAAAGCTGATTCTGTATGGATCGAACCATTCAAATAAGCTCCACTAAAATCACATTCAATGAAACGGCAGTTGCTTGTTGTGATTTCTTCTAATGAACCATTTGTAAATGTGCAGCGTTCAAAGGTGCAGCGAATGAGTTCTCCGAATTTTAAATCTTTTCCGTTATAATTAACTTCTACATAATGTTGATCTATATACTGAAACATATTTTGCCCCCAGTTGTTTCTATATCTTTTGTATATTATAACCGAACTTTCATAGATCGTGTGTTAGTAGAAAAAAAGTTATAAAGTGTTCATATAATAAAGAAATCCCCACAACATTCGTTGAGGGGATGTTTGAGATTTCCTTCTATGGGATCTTTACCCGCGGTTTGGCTGGATTGCAATTAGGTGGTGTGATCTGGCCGCTCTGTGATAATTTCATTAAATAATAGCATTCTTCGCGAAACATATGATCTGGTACCAATGGGTTTATACGGCTGAGTAAGGTATTCGTTAAGCCCATTTCTTCGACTTCTTGCAGAAAGTTCATGAAGACAACCATTTCAAGATTAACATCCTCATGGAATTTAATGATAGAAGGATATTGATTGTTCAAGGTTCTTAAATAACCTGTCAATTCAATAGCTTTGAGTAAAAATTGGTTGAAGTGTTGTTCGAAATCTTCACTTTTCTCAATCCAGCGTTTCTCTACGGCGTCCAAGTCCATCGCAATAGTAGCGGCATGACCTGAAGCGTCCTGGAGCCATAATAAGTCATGATGGAGGGAGTGATACTTAGGTACTGGTTTTCCTTGTATAAGTTCATCCAAAATTCTGATATATTCTTCGAGTTCGTTGACCATATGGTTTATGAAGGTAGGGGTTAACCCAATCATAACCTTCCCGAGCAGTAATCTTTCTAGTAGGTCCAATTTAAATGCACGAAGACTTAGAGCATTCTGGTGTGCTAATTTGTTTAATTCCATGAATTGTGGCATATCCAATGGTCGACGGGATTGTTCTAACAGTTGATCAAAAATTTGAATGAATTGTTGTGCTATTTCAATATCTTTCTTCTCTACTGGTGGCAAGGCATTATTAATGAATCTTGCATGATCCCCCAATATTTGTAACCAAAACTGATGTTCAAATATAGCTTCTTGATCCAAGACCTCATCTCCTACGTATGAAATGTCTATTCTTTGGTGATTGTATGATAACAAAAGCTAAGTTATGCTCAATCACTTATAAATAGGGAGTTGTAGAGGATGAAGTCACATCATGAATCAGTTAGGTTATTCGTAAGCATACCCTTGCAAAGGGATATAGCAGATGAGTTGGAAAGTTGGACGCAGGAGAATAGAGAGTTATTCGCCTTTCGTAAATGAGTGCATCCACAAGACTACCATATCACCATACAATTTCTAGGTGAGACTACCCCAGAACAAATGGGTGGTTTACAAACTGTTTTGAGTAGTATTAATGAGCAACCATTATCCCTTAAATTAAACGGTGCTGGCTTCTTCGGTTCTTCAAAAGCTCCACGAATTCTATGGGCAGGTGTGTCTGGTAATTTAACCGGCTTAAATAACCTTCATGCATCGGTAATTCAAGCGACACATCAGTGTGGATTTATAGTGGAAGAGCGTCGATTTGCCGCACATATAACTCTCGCCCGAAACTATGTAGGAGAACATGAATTTAATGTAGAAGCTATTCAGTCTGCACCTATAGGAGTGGGGTGGAAGGCAGATCGATTTACATTGATGAGCACTCATATGAATGCTTCACCCATGTATGAGATTATTGAAAGTTATCCATTGAATTTAAGGTTTTAAGATGACCTTAATGCATTGATCTTCATGGTTGTCAAAAATATGGTATGCGTGAGCAGCTTCATTAAGTGTCAAACGATGCGTGATAATACTCTTTGGATCAAATAAGCCCTTCACAATTTTTTGATATAACTCAGGCATATAATGTATAACTGGGGCTTGACCCATTTTGAGCGTGATATTTCTCGCAAAGAATGCGCCTAAAGGAAATACGTTGTAATTCCCACCATAAACACCGGTAAGGTGAACAGTGCCAAATTTACGTACTGCTTTCGTTGAGATTTGGATAGGTCCAAGTGTTCCACCTTGTAATTTCAATTTTTGTTCAATGAACTCAAGCGGAGATTTCTTACCGTCCATACCTACACAATCGATCACAACATCTGCACCACCACTCGTAATTTCTTTCAAATGCTCACCCATATCGTCTTGCTTTGTGAAATCAAAGGTTTCAACATGATTCTCACGTTTGGCATGTTGAAGCCTATATTGTAAATAATCAACGGCAATGACGCGCTTAGCACCTTTCAACCAGGCGAATTTCTGCACCATCAGCCCAACTGGACCGCATCCTAGAACAATAACCGTATCGCCAGCTTTTACCCCAGCGTTATCTACACTCCAATAAGCAGTAGGAAGGACGTCAGATAGGAATAACAGTGATTCATCTTCTAGTTCACAAGATGGAGGTATAACAAAAGGTGCAAAATTACCAAATGGTACTCGTAAATACTCAGCTTGTCCACCAGGATAGTTGCCGAATTTCTCAGAATAACCTAAGAATCCACCAGAATCATAGTGTGGATTACTATTATCGCATTGACTTTCCATCTCATGTTTACAATAATGGCATTGTCCACAAGAGACATTAAAGGGGATGACAACTCGATCACCTTTCTTAATATGTGTTACTTCTGGTCCAATTTCTTCAACAATACCCATCGGTTCGTGACCGATGACATATCCATTAGGGAGGGGGAAATTACCTTGATACAAATGTAGATCAGAACCGCAAATGGCAGTTGATGTTATTTTGACTAGAATATCATCATTCTTCTCAATGGTAGCGTCTTTAACATTATGGATCTCAATTTTCTTCGGACCTTGATAGGTAACAGCTCTCATGATACACCCCACTTATATATATTGTATCAACCCATATAGATGTTAGAACCTCTTGTTGGACAAGAGGTTCTAAGTAAGTACAATTTATATTGGTACTTAGGAATAACGTATACTGATCATCTCTTAGGATCAGGCTCGCGTCTTCTCATACCTGCAAATCCAAGTAAGCCGAGCAAGCCGAGCCAACCCCAATTAAAATTATCATTATTATCTGTTGCAGCATTTGTTCTGTAGTTGTTTGTAGTTAAGTTGTTACGATCGTTTTGATTGTAATCTGTCCCCGTTGTTGTACGGTTTGTCCCCGTAATACCCGTATTGACTGTTGTGCCAGTAGTTCCTGTAGTTCCAGTAACACCTCTAGCTCCGTTATTTTGATAAATGTTATTTCTTGTAGTGATGTTACGATCCATATCAGCATATACAGGATAAGCAGAGAACAATAGTACAGTTATACTGAGCCATGTGATCAATGTCTTCTTCATAATTTTTCCTCGCTTTCATATAGTTTTATACAATTGATATTCTGCTGAAAATGGACCACAATTATTCAAAACAATGGGATATGTTCTTTAAACAAGCAGAAACGACTATATCGTCCTTTTCAAGGAGTTTATCCTTCCGGTGTTAGCAATACCGAGACTTTCTTATATGACAAAAAAAGAGGATGTTTCTTTGCCATAAAGTTGGCAATAGAAACATCCTCTTTGGAACGGATACGAGTATCAGTAAGGTGATAGAAATATATCTTGTGTGTTAATTCGTTACAACATGTGCAGTAATCTCTTCATCAAGATCAAGTGTTACTTGTTCGCGGTAAGCACGAATGTCGTATTCACTTTGTAAGTACCGAAGGATAGCTTCAATCATGTTAGACTCGACAAGATATTGGCTGCGACCTTGTGTCCATACTTCAGCGGAATAACCATTCTCTTCATCCCAGCTTAGTTCAACTTGTACATCCGTAGGACGTAATCCTTTGCGCTCTGCCATATGGAGGCAGATTGCATTTATTAACTCATCCATGCTAAGTACCATATCAATTAGTACCTTCCATCACGTGGATCTGGTTTACGACGATTCTTGTAAGCGCGATAGATTCCACGAACAAGACTGAATAGAACTACGATAGCTAACAAGTTAATGATTAATCCAAGAAAGTCACCCATGAAGCCCATATTACCAAACATTCCTCCGAATAACATTCCAGCTAATCCACCAATCATAAGACCTTTCATTAAACCACCACCACTGAAAAATCCGCGATTTGCAGTCGTTCCTGCAGTTGTTCCTGTGTTGGTTTTGTTATTCGTTGTAGTCTTACTCACATTACTATCTGTTGTAGATTTCTTAGGCGTTGTTGTGAAAGAACTCTTGCCTGATTTAAAACCACCACCGCGTCTTGCTGCGTCTACACTAGCTGGTGCTACTGTTGCAAAGAATAGAGTGAAAGCCATTACTACCATTAGCCATTTTTTCATAAGAAGTTGAATCCCCCTGATATTTTTAATATGGTTGTGATCTAGAATATACGTCATTAAATATTAAAAGTTTCATAATTAAAAAAATTAATAATATTGTTGATGTAGCCACTTAAGAAAAGGGACATGAACCCTATAGATTCATGCCCTAATATCACATCATAATTCTTATATATTTTCGTAACCATCAACGATTAAATCTAAAGCTCCATTTTCTGGATCTATGACCATTCCATGTACAGGAACATCAGCTGGTAGTAGAGGGTGTTTGTTGATAACATTAACAGTATGAATGATGGCGTCATTCACATTATTAAATCCTCTAAGCCATTTCGATAATTTGATCCCTGAATTCTCCAATGTACTTAATACGGTTTCCGAAACTCCACGCTCTTTAATATGCCCAATCATTTCGTCTGAATTCAATGATGCCATACCGCAATCTAAGTGACCTACTACGAATACTTCGTCTGCTTGTAGTTCATATATGGCAACTAATACGCTGCGCATAACGCTTCCGAAAGGCTGGGAAATAACAGCTCCCGCATTCTTGATGAGTTTTACATCACCATTTTTAAAATTCATTGCTTTAGGAAGTAATTCCGTTAGACGAGTATCCATACAGGCAATAACAACAATTTTCTTATCTGGAAATTTACTTGTTCGGTATGCTTCGTATTCCTTGTCTTGAACAAATTGACGATTGTATTCTAGAATTTCTGAAATGTGGTTCATGGGAAGCGCTCCCTCCTCTGTATCATAATATTTATTTCTTAGAAGTTGATTATACGTTCTGTAAAAAGTATCATCAAGAGGAAGCTAGAAAAAAATTACATGAGGTGAACTTTATAATGGAAGATGATATAAAAGATAAATTAGCACAATTTCGCGCATTGGTTAGCAAAATAAGAGGTTATTATGAAGCTGTTGGGCTCTTAAATTGGGATTTACGGACGGGTGCTCCTCGCAAAGGTGCTGAATTTCGCTCTGAAACCATCGGAATGTTAGATACAGAAATGTTCAAACTACAAATATCAGATGAGATGGCAAATTGGTTGGATTATTTTTCAAGGGATGAAATTGTTAAACAGCTCGATGAATTGGATCGTAAAATCGTTCAAGAATGTAAAAAGGAATTTGAGCTGAACAAGTTAATTCCTGCGAATAAGTTCCAAGAATATTCTGTATTGACTGCGCATGCACAGACCTTATGGGAGGAAGCGAAGGAAGAGAGTGACTTTATTGGCTTCGAACCTTATTTGAGTAAGATTGTGGCATTGAAGAAAGAATTTATTGGTTATTGGGGTGTTAAGGGAACGCCATATGATACGCTGATTGATATGTATGAACCTGACATGACAGTTGAGAAGTTGGATGAAATATTCAATCAATTACGTAAGCGGTTAGTCCCTTTAGTAGAAGCAATACAAGCATCACCAAATCAACCAGAACATAATTTCCTTCATCAAATATTTGCGAAAGAGCAACAAGAGAAATTTGGGTTATTCATTCTGGAACAAATGGGATATGATTTTGAAGCTGGACGTCAGGATGAAAGTGTTCATCCTTTTGCTACAGGTCTGAACATTGGTGATGTACGTATTACGACCAACTACATTGAGAGTGATGTGACGAATGCATTATTTAGTTCATTACACGAAGGCGGGCATGCGCTATATGAACAGAATATTGATGAGAAATTTGCAGGCACACCTCTTGCAGAAGGTACCTCGATGGGAATACATGAGTCTCAGTCTCGCTTGTGGGAAAATATGATTGGACGGAGTCGTGCGTTCTGGGAAAGATATTATGTTGATTTACAGAAACAATATCCTTCACAGCTGAAAGACGTCGAACTAGAGGATTTCTATCGTGCGATAAACCGCGTGCAGAACTCATTGATTCGAATAGATGCAGATGAACTAACTTACAACCTACATATCATTATTCGCTATGAGATTGAGAAAATGTTATTTAACGAAGATTTGTCTGTTAAGGATTTACCCGAGGTATGGAATGCGAAGTATAATGAATATTTAGGTATTACACCTCCGAATGATGGTCAAGGTGTCCTTCAGGATGTACATTGGTCGGGTGGAGACTTTGGATATTTCGCATCATATTCATTAGGGAATATGTATGCTGCCCAATTTCTAAATACGATGCATAAAGAGTTACCACAATTTAACGAATGGATTGCTGAGGGGAATCTTCTTCCTATTAAAGAATGGCTTACTGCCAAGATCTATCAATATGGTAAAAGTCTTACACCAGCACAAATTATTGTCCAAGTAACGGGTGAAGAATTGAATCCAAATTACTTAGCAGACTACCTGGAGGATAAATACAAGGAAATCTATAAATTGTAAGCAATATAGTCCATATAGGCATCATTCACACAATCTATTTGTGCAGATGATGCCTATTTATGCTGCTTAGGCGATTATGAAATTGAATCAAGAATAACCTTTTTTAGGCTTTTGCATATCATGCAATATAATTACTCGAAAGAATGGAGGGATGTATATGTGGAATGTAAAAAGTAAGTTGGTGGCTACAGCAAGCATTCTTCTCCTTTGTGCCACTGTTGCAGTTGGTTGTGGGGGAAAAGATTCAACAACAAAGGTGAAGATTGGGGAAGTGACTCGTTCCATATTTTATGCTCCTGAATATGTTGCTATAGAGAAGGGGTTCTTCAAGGACGAAGGATTGGATGTTGAATTACAGACGACTTTTGGCGGAGACAAGACGATGACAGCATTGTTATCGAACGCTATCGACGTGGCCTTGGTTGGGTCAGAGACATCTATTTACGTGTATCAGCAAGGATCAGATGATCCGGTGATCAATTTCGCTCAATTAACTCAGACAGATGGAACTTTCCTTGTGTCCAGAGAAGTTGAAGAATCGTTCAATTGGGAGCAGCTGAAGGGGAGCGTCTTCCTAGGGCAACGTAAAGGTGGTATGCCACAAATGGCTGGAGAGTTCACATTGAGGAAACAAGGCATTGATCCTCATGCGGATCTGGAGTTGATACAGAATATTGACTTTGCGAATATCGCATCAGCTTTTGCTTCGGGAACAGGGCAATATGTACAATTATTCGAGCCACAAGCTTCCATTTTTGAAAAAGAGGGTAAAGGACATGTCGTTGCTTCATTTGGTGTAGAAAGTGGACACCTACCCTATACCGTGTTCATGACTAAGCAAAGTTATATAAAGAACAATGCAGATACGATACAGAAATTTACGAACGCAGTACAGAAGGCACAGACTTGGGTTGCGGAACATAGCCCTGAGGAGATTACAGATACGATTCTGCCATATTTCGAAGATACAGATCGTGACATTATTGTATCAGCAGTGAAAAGATATCAAGAACAAGAAAGCTTTGCAACTGATCCAGTATTGGATGAAGCAGAATGGAATAACCTTCTTGATGTTATGGAACAAGCGGGTGAATTGGAAGAACGCGTGACACGAGAAGAAATTGTAGATAATACTTTCGCTGAGAAAGCAAAATCAACTGTGAAATAACTAATCCTCAGCCAAAAGGAGAGTGCTTATGGTACCTGTTGTTGAGTTGAATGATGTCGCACATATCTATATTACTGACCGCGAAGCCTCTCTGGCTGTGGATCAACTCCAAATGACAGTTTCGCAAGGAGAATTTGTTAGTCTGGTTGGTCCGAGTGGCTGTGGAAAAACAACGATTCTTTCCATCATTGCAGGATTGATTATTCCTAGCCAAGGTGAAGTGCTTGTGAATGGTCGTAACATAGCAGGACCCACATCTGAGGTCGGTTATATGTTGCAACAGGATTATCTATTCCCCTGGAGGACGATTCTAAATAATGCCCTCTTAGGATTAGAACTAACAGGCGCTCTCACGCGTGAGAATATAGCCAAGACGTCTGCTTTACTCGCAGAAATGGGACTGCAAGGCAAAGAGAACTTTTATCCACTCCAATTATCAGGTGGGATGCGCCAAAGGGTAGCATTAGTACGTACATTGGCTACTGACCCTGATCTACTACTGTTGGATGAACCCTTCTCAGCATTGGATTATCAGACAAAGCTACAATTGGAGGATCTCATCTCACGTACTTTACGAGAGCGGAAAAAGACAGCTGTTTTAGTTACTCATGACCTATCTGAAGCGATCGCCATGAGTGACCGTATTATCCTGCTAGGTAGCAATCCCGGCAGAATACGTAAATGGTTTGATGTGCCACAGAATATTCGTGAGGTACTTCCTTTTCATGCTCGTGCTCAAGAGGGCTTTCAAGATCTCTTTCATGAGATTTGGAATGCGATGGAGAAGGAATCAATTTCATAATCGCCTTTGCAGCTAAAGCAGCTAAAGCAGCTTACGTAATTATGAAATTGATTCGATGACGAGTGAATTGGAATGAGGAGGTGTGAAGAACTATGCTCAGGAGAAATAAGGTTGAAGATCAGTCGTCTGAAGCAGAGAAGAATCGGCTATCGGAACGTTATCGTGAGTATCTTACTCAGAAGAACAAGCAAAAAAGAAATGTATTCACTGTCCAATTAAGTATGTTGTTGTTATTTTTTATCCTATGGGAAACCGCTGGAAGATTAAAATGGATTGATGTTCTATTATTTAGCTATCCCACTAAGATTGTTAATCATATATTAGGCGATATTATGAGCGGTGAGATATGGGTGCATATCGTAACGACCGTTGGTGAGACAGTAGTAGGATTCTTGCTAGGTACATTATTTGGAACAGCTCTTGCCATTTTATTATGGTGGTCTCCTTTCATATCGAAAGTTCTAGATCCTTATATGGTTGTATTTAATAGTATGCCTAAGGTGGCTTTGGGCCCTTTATTTATCGTTGTATTTGGTGCTGGTTATACAGCTATAGTAGTCACTACATTATCAGTTATCGTTATCATAACGACATTAGTCGTATACAATAGTTTCTCTGAAGTAGATGGTAACTTGGTTAAAGTTGTTCATACATTCGGAGGGTCACGTAAAGATATTTTTCGTAAAGTCATATTTCCAGCTTCTTTCCCCGCGATAATATCGACATTAAAAGTAAATGTAGGTCTGGCCTGGGTGGGCGTTATTGTAGGTGAATTTCTAGTGGCACAGGAAGGGTTGGGTTATTTAATCATATATGGGTTTCAAGTTTTCAACTTTACTTTAGTGATGTCCAGCTTACTTATTATTGCAGTTGTAGCTACGATAATGTACCAGTTGGTTGTATATATGGAACGGAAAATTCTTTTGCACAAATAATTAATATGAAGATAGATGTCATGAAGTGATAGATGTTACATTGTGTAGTTTTTTGAAATCTAGTACCATGAGACTACAATCATCATCTCAGAAAAGAGAGGCGTTCTCATGGGGTTTCGAGTTATAAAATCAGCAATAGCAACACTCATGTCCGTACTGATCGCTGCTATGGTCGGGATTCCTAGCCCCCAAAGTGCGGGATTACTAGCTATTCTAGGAGTAGAAGTGACTCGTAAAAGAAGTCTTCGAACCATTTCAGCTCGATTCTTCGCCTCCATTGTGGGGCTTCTCTTTGCGTGTGTATTATTTAAGATCTTTGGGTTTCATTATTGGGTATTATCTTTGTTCGTATTACTTGGTTTCCCTTTGATTGTGAAATCTAGTTTTAAAGAAGGTATTGTGACCAGTTCAGTCGTTGTATTTCGCTTATTTGGGACTAATGTTCTGACATGGGAATCGATACTTACACAAGTTGCTTTACTGGTCATTGGGCTAGGATCTGCAATGGTTGTTAATATGATCTATATGCCACAAGGTAGCGAGCAAATGGTTGAGATTCGTCAAAAGGTGGACGGGCTATTCGCTGTCATCTTCAACCATATTGCCCACACTTTACGCGACCCAAGTTATTTATGGAGTGGAAGTGAATTGATTCAGGCAGGGAAAGCGATTAAGGAAGGTTCCCAGGCTGCGAATAGAGCGATGGAGAATCAAATGGTACATCCGGACGAGACATGGAATATTTATTTCTATATGCGTAAGGAGCAGCTAGATTTGATATTGACTATGATGCAAAGAATTGCTGATGTCTATCAGAAGCTTCCCCAAGCCGATTTGGTGGCAGATTTATTCGAGCAACTTAGTCGAGATGTCACAGAGGCAAATTACACAGGTAGGACTGAGGTATTATTAAATATATTGGAGCAGGATTTCAAAGGGATGGATCTACCAACAACTCGTGAGGAATTCGAGATTAGATCTTCTATACTACAGTTGAGTCGTGAACTATCTTTGTATCTAAAAATAGCTAAAAAAAATAAAGCCCCACATCCTGTGAAACCTCGTGTCAAATCTACTCAAAACACATAAATGTGATAGGAAAATAAATTTGTACTGGGCTAATCAACTTTTGCCTAGTCCCTGCATACACTTAGTAGTGAATGATTGTATGGAGGAGGTTCAAACATGTCATTAAGTCGTAAACAACAAAGTAGAGAGATCATAACGAAAGCGATCTGTGGGAAAGGTCGTAAGTTCTCTACCGTAACACATACCGTAACTCCACCACATAATCCAACCAGTATTTTGGGGGCGTGGATTATAAACCACCAGTATGAAGCGGTTGCGGCTGGAGACGGAATTGAAGTTATTGGTACTTACGATATCAACATTTGGTATTCCTATGACAAAAACTCTCAAACAGATGTTGCGAAAGAAACTGTACCGTATGTGGAATTTGTCTCGTTATCCTATGTAGACCCGAGACACAGAGCTTCTACAGTCGAGGTGTCTGCGGAGGCAACGCAGGAACCCAGTTGTGTTGAAGCAAGCGTGTCATCGGGAGGTGGAAGTGTCATTATCCGTGTTGAACGGGAATTCTCAGTAGAATTGGTTGCAGAGACAAAGGTATTTGTTCTCGTTGGTAACGAATCTTATGATGACAAAGAATTCGAGTTTACGGATGATAGCATCAACTACGAAGATCTGGATCCAGATTTATTGGATGATGACCTGTAATCAAATAGGTAAATGTAGTAGGTTATATTGTAATATATGATGCGAGGGCGTCGATGTAGAGGGCGAATGCCCTCCTTTTTTGTTTTTATTTCACCTATAAAGGAGTCCTATACTTGGATCAAGAATTATTGTTCTACGACTCGATGCCACTCTCTGTTCGTCAAGCTCGTCTTATACGTTCCGGTATATCTTCTGACTTAATATCAGCTAATTTGAGATATCAGCCAACAATGTCCTATAGAAGTAGATATGCTGTACAAGTATGCAATTTAACTGGGCTAGAGGTCTTGAAGTTGGGTAGTGGAGGGATACGGACTGAAATATTTATCACTTCAACTTCAGAAAGTGGTCATCGATCTTTAGTGAACCGATTGACGAAATTAGCTGTACGAAGTTTGTATGCTTTGGGGTTAGATTCCGGTGAAGTTATTCTCTCTACTTATGGCGAGCGCCGTTGTGTACTGGAACATATTACACCGATGTTTAGATTAGATGACCCTAGATTATTAGATTTATATAAACAGCATCAAACCAATTTACATAATGCATTAATAAAAGAAGAGGCGGATGGCATTCAATTGGTCATGGGAATGGACCCCGAATTTCTTCTCATTGATTCATCTTCCATGGAGGTGATTCCAGCATCAGAATTTCTTGAGAGAACAGGAGAAGTAGGGTGTGATGCCGTAAGTATGAATGGAGTAACGAGTTATCCTGTTGCTGAATTACGACCTGAACCAAGCCATCAACCACGTGGCTTAATTGTGGAGCTAATGCATGCTATGAGATTGGCTAGTCAAATGATTCATGATAGAACCTTATTGTGGAAAGCTGGGGGAATGCCTGTGCCTGGATTACCTTTAGGAGGGCATCTTCATTTCAGTGGCATCGTGCTAACTTCATCGTTGTTACATACATTAGATAATTATCTAGCATTACCAGTGATGTTACTCGAGGATCAATCAAGTTTAGCGCGGCGACCTCTTTATGGTTATCTAGGGGATTTCAGACGTCAACCTCATGGTGGATTTGAATACCGAACCTTACCTAGTTTTTTAGTATCACCTATGCTTACAAAAGGGATCGTATGCCTGTCTTTTCTCATCGTTCGCCACTATAAAGAATTACGATCACGTCCACTGGAACAAGAGATTATACATCGAGCTTATTATGAGGGGAGAAAGCAAATCATTCGAAATGGTGTAGATCCCTTATTTAGTGAAGTGAGATCTTTGAGTGATTACCCACAGTATGCACAATACATTGATCCTCTACTGGAACATATTGCTAGAGGGGGAGTCTGGGATGAATCACGGGATATCCGTCCGCTCTGGAATGTTCCTGTGGTATAATAATGATTAGCTTAATTTGATGTAGTGGAGGTAACTCATGACTCAGTATACGCCAATGATCGAACAATATTTGCAAGTGAAACAACAAGCCCAAGATGCCTTTTTATTTTTTCGTCTAGGGGATTTTTATGAAATGTTCTTTGATGACGCCATCCTTGCCTCACGCGAACTTGAGATTACACTAACGGGTCGCGGTGGTGGGGGAGATGAGAAAATCCCAATGTGTGGTGTACCATATCATGCGGCCGAGGGCTACATCCAACGATTGATTGAAAAAGGATATAAAGTAGCCATATGTGAGCAACTTGAGGATCCTACAACGACTAAAGGAATGGTACACCGTGATATCGTTCGAGTTGTGACTCCTGGAACATTCATGGATGGTAAGAACATTGCGGACAAATCGAATAATTATTTAGTCTGCGTAACAACTTCAGGTGGGATGATGAGCTTATCTGCTTGTGATCTGTCAACGGGTGAACTCTATGTCACATCTGTCCCATCTTCACTGGAATGGTTACGCGATGAGATTAACATATATGAACCTTCTGAGATTATTGGTGATGAAGGCATGATAGAGAGCATTCGCTCGCTACAGTTACAAGGTAATAGACCTGTGATGTATACGCCTTGGGATAAAAAAGAAGAGAAATTGGTCAGAAGTCAATTTGGTGAAGCAGCATGGGCTCGTCTGGAACAAGAGCGTGGTGTATGTATATCTGTATTGATCTCTTATCTTAATGAGACACAACGTCGTTCATTAGGTCAATTAACACAGATCTCTTCTTATGAACCGGGACATTATATGATATTGGATCCATTTACACGTCGTAATCTGGAACTTGTTGAAACTGTACGCGACCGATCGAAGAAAGGGTCATTACTATGGCTTTTAGATAAAACAGAGACTTCGATGGGTGCACGTCTACTGCGACGACGCATAGATAAACCACTCTTACACCGCAGTCGGATTGAAGAGAGACTGGAAGCTGTTGAGCTTCTATATAATCAACTCATATTACGTGAGGATTTACGTCATTCTCTAAGTGAAATCTATGATCTAGAACGACTTGTTGGCAGAATAGCTTATGGTAATGCTAACGGGCGCGATCTTACGGCTCTTAAGATGTCATTAAGACAGATTCCAGCGCTGAAAGAGTTGTGTGCTGTATCATCATCAACAACATTAAGTAAGATTGCTAATGAACTAGATCCCTGTGTTGATCTTCATGATGCGATTGAACAAGCTATTGTAGATGAACCACCTATTTCTGTTCGTGATGGTGGTTTAATTAAACCAGGATATCATGCGCATTTGGACGAGCTACGCGAGGCAAGTACCAATGGAAAAAGATGGATTGCGGAGCTAGAAGCACAAGAACGAGTTGCGACAGGAATCAAGTCACTGAAGATTGGATTCAATAAAGTATTTGGATATTATATTGAAATTACAAAGTCTAATATTGGCTCATTACCGGAAGGTAGATATGAACGTAAGCAGACGCTTGCTAATGCCGAACGATATGTCACTCCTGAATTGAAAGAGAAAGAAGGCCTGATTCTCGAAGCTCAGGAGAAAATGGTTGATCTAGAATATACTCTCTTTACTGAACTCAGGGAGACATTAAATACGCAGATCCAACGATTACAATCACTCGCAGAAAAAGTAGCGGAACTGGACGTATACCAGTCATTAGCTGCGATAAGTGTTGAACATGGCTTTGTGAAGCCAATTCTGACAGATAACTACGATCTAGTCATTGAAGGAGGACGTCATCCAGTTGTCGAGGCTGTGATGAAGGATTCTTCTTTTATCGCGAATGCAACGGAATTATCGAAAGAGTCAGCAAATATATTACTGATTACAGGCCCGAATATGGCTGGGAAAAGTACGTATATGCGACAAGTGGCTCTAATCTCGATTATGGCTCAAATGGGATGTTTCGTTCCTGCGAATGTAGCTGAAATCCCAATGGTAGATCGTATATTCACAAGAATTGGTGCTGCCGACGATCTGATTGGCGGTCAAAGTACTTTTATGGTTGAAATGGCAGATATTCAAGTGATGACTGAGAAAGCAACTTCACGTAGTCTGATCATTATCGATGAATTAGGTCGTGGGACATCCACGAGTGAAGGGATGGCTATTGCGCAAGCCGTTATAGAATTTGTGCATGACAAGATAGGATGTAAGGCTTTAGTATCAACTCACTTCCATGAATTATCCCATCTGGAAGAAAGCTTGCAAGGCTTACGTAACTATTCTATGAGCGTGCAAGAGGCAGGAGATAAAGTTCATTTCCTTCGCAAATTAATTCCAGGTGCTGCGGGAAGTAGTTATGGGATTTACTGTGCACGTCTAGCTGGATTGCCAGAATCAATCATTGATCGCGCCAATATTTTACTTGATAATTTGGAACAAATTCCTTCGCTTGTGGCAGTGAGTGCAGAGGCAGAACGAGGAGTTATAAGGGAAAGTAGCGAAGTTGTTCAATTATCTATATTTGCCGAAGAGGATTTGAAGCCTAAGAAAAAAGAGGCAGCTCCGATCAATCCTTCTATAACCCAAATTATCGAATCTGTCAAAAATGTTGACCTTATGAATATGACACCTTTACAAGCGATGCAAATACTGCATGATCTTCATGTAAAAGCTAAAGGGGTTTAATTTAATCTATCAGAAAGAATGACTATATTTCGGTGAAGAGAGGGGATACCTATGGCCAAAATCCATGTATTGGACGAGCATATTGCCAATCAAATTGCTGCAGGGGAAGTTGTAGAACGACCTGCCTCCGTTGTTAAAGAACTCGTTGAGAATGCAATCGATGCAGGGAGTACGAAGGTCGAGGTCGTCATAGAGGAAGGTGGGCTTCAAAGCATCCGAGTGAGCGACAATGGATCGGGGATAGAACCAGATGATTGTGAGGCAGCTTTTTATCGTCATGCCACAAGTAAAATTCAGCATGGTCGCGACCTTTTTAATATTACAAGTCTAGGGTTCCGTGGTGAAGCATTAGCAAGTATTGCCGCTGTGTCTAAGGTGACGCTTACCACTTCCAGTAATGATGATGGATTAGGGCGGAAGCTGATCATTGAAGGCGGCAAACTGATTACTAACGAAGATACAGCTGCATCAAGGGGAACCTCTTTTATCGTAAGGGAGTTATTCTATAACACACCGGCCAGGCTGAAATATATGAAAACCATTCAGACGGAACTTGGTCATATTTCAGATTATATATACCGTATAGCATTATCGCATCCTAATATCGGAATTATATTAAGACATAATGAAAATACACTTCTGCAAACGATTGGAAATGGAGATCTATTACAGGTAGTTGCAGCAATATACGGAACACAAGCTGCTAAGGCAATGATTCCTATACAAGCCGAAGATTTGGACTTCAGTATGCAAGGGTTTGTAAGTCTTCCAGAATGGACACGCTCGAATCGAAATGGCATATCAACGATTGTAAATGGTCGTTATATTCGTAGTAATGGTCTGAATCATGCCTTATTGAGAGCCTATCACACGCTGTTGCCTATTAATCGTTACCCATTGGTGATTCTTTCATTAACGATGCATCCATCCATTGTTGATGTGAATGTACATCCAGCCAAACTTGAGGTTCGATTCAGTAAAGAAAGTGAATTGTATCCATTCGTTGAACAAGCGATTCATGCTGTATTACGTCAAGAAGTATTGATTCCACAACCAGTGAAGCATCCGATTGGAAATAATACAAGCTCTTTCATTCAGGAACAGTTTCGTTTCACAAAAGATCAACCTACTCCTAATGATGGATTGAGCTCACAATCGAACTCTCAACGGAACTGGAACGATAACATTCCACCTGTGAGAGAGAATCGTGAACAGAACTATCGTGTTAGAGATGAATTAGGGTATCGTCCAACAGATAGTAAGCAAACTCCCTTCAATCCAGAAATTTATGCTAGACCAGAGGGTGGTTCCTCTGAGATTCCACCATTCCCAGAATTGACCTTAATCGGTCAGCATCATGGAACTTATTTAATTGCGCAGAATGAAGATGGACTATATTTAATTGATCAACATGCTGCACATGAGCGAATTAATTATGAATTTTATTATGAACAATTTGGTCGTCCTGATGATGCATCACAGGAACTTTTACTACCTATAACCATCGAGTTTACACCTTCAGAATCGGAAAAATTGAAACAAAAGTTAAATTGGTTCGAGCAAGTTGGGGTATATATAGAACATTTCGGCGGACAGACTTTTCGTGTGAGATCACTTCCTTACTGGTTCCCCAAAGGAGAGGAGCAAGAAATTATCGAAGAAATGGCAGAATGGGTACTAAGTGAACGTATGATTGATCTAGCAAAGCTAAGAGAGAAATCATCTGTTCTCTGCTCGTGTAAAGCCTCAATAAAAGCTAATCAGAGATTAACAGAGTTAGAATCAGATACACTCATAGAGCGCTTGGCTGCCTGCAAGCAACCCTACACTTGTCCACATGGACGCCCAATTGTAATTTCGTTCTCTACATATGATCTAGAGAAATTATTTAAACGAGTGATGTAGGGTATTATGATTAGAAGTAACAGATATTTACAAATGACAGGAGAAAATCATGATAATTACGACTGGAAACGCGGCCGCAGACGATTGGGTTAAGCGTGCTGAGGAACTTTCAGCTGAAACAGGTTTTAAATATATACCAAGGCAGTCTTCCTCCATCAACAAACTCATTGAAAGATCAAGAGATTCGGTCGCACTAGTTGTATTAGCCAATGGTGCTAGATTAGTCAGACCTGGTCAACCATCGATTGAATATCATCCTAGTATGGGGTATGTTAGAGTGAAGCGAATCATTAAGGGCGATAGTGATCCAATGATTGAAGCAGCGGGAATGCAAAGTGGTGACTCGGTGCTTGATTGTACAGCAGGACTCGGAAGTGATTCGCTTGTATTTGCTGTGAAGGCTGGATCAGAAGGTAGCGTGATAGCACTAGAGAACTCAGTTGATCTGGCTGTGCTATTAAAAGAAGGACTAGCCCATTATGAAACGGGTCTTGAGGAAGTTAATCAGGCTATGCGTAGGATAAAAGTGAAACATGGACATCATCTAGAAATATTACGAGAATTGCCTGATAAGAGTGTGGATATTGTGTATTTCGATCCTATGTTTCGCGAACCTCTGATGGATTCAGCTGCTATTAATCCGTTACGGGATTTCGCCAACGGTGAGGCGCTTCAACTAGAAAGTGTACAAGAGGCGATCCGCGTAGCAAGGAAATCCGTCGTTCTCAAAGAGAAATGGGGTAGCCCGGAATTTGCTCGACTTGGATTTCGTATGTTAGAACGTAACCATTCAAAAATCACGTATGGAGTGATCATCCTTGACAACAGAAAATAAACCATCTTTACTTGTGCTGTTGGGTCCAACTGCAGTCGGAAAGACAAAGACGAGTATTGAGATAGCCAAATTATTCAATTGCGAGATTATCTCTGGTGACTCAATGCAGGTCTACCGTCAGATGGACATTGGCACAGCTAAGATCACCGTAGAAGAGATGGATGGCATTCCACATCATCTGATTGATATTCATGACCCAGATGAAGCTTACTCGGTCGCGGAATTTCAAGAACAATGTCGGCGTCTGATCGGAGAAATTCATGACCGAGGGCGGATTCCTATGATTGTAGGCGGGACGGGATTATATATTGAATCTGTGTGTTATGGATTTCAATTTACTGACGTTGGTGCGGATGAACAATTTCGTAGTGAACAGTTTGCCTATGCAGAGAGCCACGGTGCGGAAGCTTTACATGATCGCTTAAGGCTCGTAGACCCGATGAGTGCTGAGAGATTGCATGTAAATGATCAACGAAGAATTGTTCGTGCTCTTGAAATATATCATCTGACGAATACAACTCTTTCAGATCAAATGGCTGCGCAAAGTAAGGAATCTCCTTATGATTTATGTATCGTAGGTTTGACAATGGATAGGCAAATACTATATAAACGTATAGAAGACCGCATTGATCTGATGCTTCAGCAAGGGTTGATAGAAGAAGTAACTGAATTAATGAAGAAGGGTTATGGAAAGGGTCTGATTTCCATGCAGGGCTTAGGTTACAAAGAGGTTATATCCTTTTTAGAGGATGAATTGACCCGGGAGGAAATGGTCACTTTGTTGAAGCGGGATACCCGAAGATTTGCTAAGAGACAACTATCCTGGTTCCGACACATGGGAGATATAGTCTGGATTGATGTAACGGATAAAGAAAAATATTCTGAGAACTTCATCGAGATTCGTGATATAATTGCAGGAAAGCTTCTTTCAGTTATAGAATAGATATTAAAACAACTAATTGAATTATTGGGGGTACGGTTTATGAACAAATCCATCAACATCCAAGATACTTTTCTAAATCAACTACGAAAAGAGAACATCTCTGTTACCATATTCCTGGTTAACGGTTTTCAAATCAGAGGAACAATCAAAGCTTTTGATAATTTCACGGTTGTTGTGGATAGTGAAGGCCGTCAACAAATGCTCTTTAAGCATGCGATTTCAACGATTACACCACAACGTAATGTTTCGTTGATGCAAGAACCACCCACTGTGGGTTAAAGTTGATTGAAACCTTTTGTGAAGATATTTCGTTTAAATGAATAGGAAATAGACATGAACAACCTATTATGGGTTGTTCTTTTCATTCCAGTACTAGTATTAAAGTGTTAGGGGGAATTACAATGGCCGATAAACGACCTACTAGGGCGAATTCAAATTCGAATTCAAATTCAAATACTAAAAAGCCCCAGTTAAAGAAGAAAAGAAAGATATCCAAGAAGAAAGTATTTTGGAGCTTGTTTTTTACAATTGCCATAGCTATTTTTTGTGCTCTAGCAGGATATCTAATTATCACGGTTAGTGGTGAAAAGCTATTCCTAGAAAATCAGGATAAGCTTATTCCTAGTGAAAGTTCAAAGTTGTATGATCGTAATGGTAATCTGATGTACGAGTTATCGATCCAACAAAGTGAGCCTGTGGAGAGCGATCAAATTCCTCAGCTGTTGAAGGATGCATTTATCGCTACGGAAGATAAGCGTTTCATGGAGCATAGTGGAGTAGATATATGGGCTATCGGACGTGCAGCAGTTAAGGATATTATCGCAAGAGCAAAAGTTGAAGGTGGTAGTACGATTACACAACAGCTTGCCAAGAACATCTTCTTAACAGCAGATAAAACATTTTTCCGGAAAGCAACGGAAATGTCGATCGCTATGGCTTTGGAACGGAACAATACGAAAGATGAGATTATTACCATGTACCTTAATCGAATTAATTTTGGTGGACAGCGTTATGGTATTAAGGCTGCATCAGAGTATTATTTTGGGAAAAGTGATCTCAATGATTTAGAAATATGGGAGATGGCAACCCTAGCCGCGATGCCAAAAGGGCCGACCAAATATAACCCACTTCGTAATCCTGATAATTCTATGCAACGTCGATCCGTAGTGTTGCTACTCATGGAGGAACAAGGATATATTACGAGTGAAGAAAGAGAAATTGCAAAGAACGTAGTTTATGACTATTCTCCACCAGCTAAGACACAACAATATTTAGCATTCATTGATTATGTGATGGATGAAGCTGAAGATGTTACGGGTCTAACTCAGGATGATCTGAATTTAGGTGGGTATAAGATTTATACCACAATGGATTCAAATGCACAGAAGGCGATCGAAAAAGAATTCGCAGATGATGCTAATTTTGAGGAAAGTACAGATGATGAGCAGGTTCAAGCTTCCATGGTTATCATGAACAATGAGAGTGGAGCGATTGTAGCTCTGTTGGGTGGTAGAGACTATGAACGTAAAGGATTTAGCCGAGTTACAGGTAGCCGTAGACAACCAGGATCTGCATTTAAGCCAATTGTCTCTTATGCTCCTGCGTTAGAATCTGGAGAATTCTCTAGTTCATCTAAGCTTAGTAATGAGAAGCAATGTTTCAATGGATACTGTCCAGGTAATTTACATGGCTATTCAGATACAATAAGTATGCCAGATGCCATTCAGAAATCCGAGAATATTCCAGCTGTATGGTTATTGAATGAAATTGGTGTTAACACAGGATTTAAGTTTGCGCAAAAATTAGGAATTAAGTTAGAAGAAGAAGACAAGAACCTATCGTTGGCGCTAGGAGGTCTGAATTCAGGTACGAATACGCTGGAGATGACTCGCGCATTTAGTTCATTTGCGAATGGTGGTACTTTAAATGATGCTTACTCGATCAAACTGATCAAGAATAGTGACGATAAAGTCCAATATGAACACAAGAACTCTGGAGTAGAAGTTATGAGCAAGAATACTTCCGCTCAGATGACGCAAATGATGCGTAATGTTGTAGAGAGTGGTACAGGTAAGAAAGCGGCAATAAGCAGACCTGTCGCTGGTAAAACAGGAACGACACAGAGTGGTATATCGGGTAACAGCTCGAACCGAGATGTATGGTTTGTGGGTTATACTCCTGAACTAACTGCCGCGGTGTGGATGGGATACGATAACCCTGATGCAACACATTTATTGAAGAGGAGTAGTTCTTTAGCATCTGCTTTCTGGGCTAAAGTCATGGAGCAAGCAGTTAAAGGATTTGATGAGAAGAGCTTCCCAGTGGCTGATAAGGTTGAAGAGATTGAACCAGAAGTAGAAATAGAATTGGTACCTGTAGTGACAGGTTTAAATGGTTCTTACGATGCCAATACGCAAATTGTAGCTCTGACTTGGAACGGTGTAGAAGGTAGTAATATTCAATATAATCTATATCGTAAAGAATCTACTGAAACAGATTTTAGATTAGTTGTAGAAGCGACATCTACAACTAGTGTGGAAGACCTTGATATCACAGAAGGTTCCCATTATGAATATTATGTCAAAGCTTATAGTGCTGACAGTGACATGGAATCAGAGCAATCGAATATCGTAGAAATCATTACAATTGCTGAGGAACCCGATGAGAATCTACCTGATCCCGACATCGAGGAAATGCCAGGAAATAATAACGGTAATGGCAACGGCAATAACGGAAATGGTAATGGTAACAACGGAAATGGCAACGGTAATGGTAATGGGAACGGGAACGGTAACAACGGAAATGGAAATAATGACAACAACGACAATACGGACAGCGATATTATTCCAGGAATTGAGGAGGAAATAACTCCACCTATTGATCCGACATTTCCACCAGTAGAAGAGGACTTAAATGATCAGACCCTTCCAGAACTTGATCCAGTTATTACAGATCAAACCGAGATTGACGGTACTACAACGGATGGAACACCCTAAGTAATAATTGAAGATATCAAGAAAGTAATGAAAGTCCTGACGGTAAATTTGCGTCAGGACTTTCATATTACATCACTGATTTTCAATTAAACATCTGGTTTAGTATGAGAAGACGTGGGTAATGTGTTGCAATGCTGTATAATTAAGATACATATTTGATTGATAAACATAATGCTTCTTTTTGAGTGTGATTCACAAATGTGTTAAGCTGTAGCTAACATACTGGAGAGGGTAATTCCCATGAAACGTAAATTTGGAGATCGTGCGAATTGGCGAAGAATATCACGCCGCCGCTTTACCTGCCGTTATGTTGAGAGTGAGAGGTTCACTGGTTATATCACGTTATATACGATTTATAACCTAAAAGAACCCTTGTGGAAGACTTATGGCACACATACGTATCGGATCGCTGACAAAGGGTATTCTTGGCTTCAATATTATCCCAAGGATAGTCATTTTATCGTAACTGCTATGTTTGATGAGCGGGAAGAAATTATACAATGGTATATTGATACATGCAAAATACAGGGAGTAACCGATCAAGGAGTACCTTGGTTTGATGATTTGTATTTAGATGTTGTTGTGCTACGTAATGGTGAAGTATTTCTTCTGGATGAAGATGAGCTAGATGATGCATTAGAGCGCAATGACATCACACAAACTGACTACCAATTAGCGGTGGCAACAGCACAACAGCTAATGCGTGAAATAAACAACAAACAGTTCCTTTATTTCCTGATGTCATTAGAACACCGTAAACATTGCTTTGAGAACGGTGAATTCAGGAGGAATTTATGAGTCGGAATCATAGTCGATATTATCATGTGTTTAAGAAAATAATATTGTTGGTAGGATTGTTGTTCCTATTGGTCGGAGTATGGTCCGGTTATGTATTATGGAAGATCAATACCGTTCATCCGTCTGATGCTGCTCAATCAGCGGATGTAGGTATTATTCTAGGTTCTTCGATGTGGGGAGATGTTCCAAGTCCGAGTCTTAAAGAAAGGCTGGATCATGGACTAAGACAGTATAATGAAGGGATGTTCGATTGGTTTATCGTCAGTGGAGGACTGGATAAGCCTGAATATCAATATACTGAAGCTGAGGGTATGCACCAATATCTATTGGATCATGGTGTGCCAGCTGATTTTATTATTGTAGAGAACGAGGCAACAAGTACCTTGGAGAATCTGCAATTTAGCCAACTTATTATGGAGCAATACGGTTGGGATTCAGCAGTTATTATAACTCATACATACCATGGAATGCGGTCACTTGAAATAGCAGAGTATTTAAATTATGACCATCCTTCATTGGCAGTAACAGAATCGAAAGTGCTGTCGATGTTTTATCATAAGAGTAGAGAGATTCTGGCATATTCTAAATGGACGCTAGATAGCTGGGTTCTAAGACTAGGTTGGAATTAACTCGAAACTGTTAATAACCTAACTTTAAGTAGAATACATTGAATAGAGGTATCATCCCAGTAGATAATGAGGTGATGGGTGCATGAGCGGGCGTGTCGTAGCTACAAACGGCCAGGCTGATGGCAGGCCATCTAGGCAAATCAATGTTGTATTACGAAGTCAGGATACACCAGTACTAACTAACACAGTATCAGAAAGAGAAAATCCAAAAATTCCGAAGGGAATACCTGAACAGGGTTTGTACCAAGAGATACAACGAGATCTGGAGCAACTGGTAGGATTGGATAATATTAAAGATTTGGTTTTTGAGATCTATGCACTCCTTCAGGTTGCTGTTATGCGTGTAGATGCGGGGCTAGCAAGTGGCTCACAAGTCTATCATATGATCTTTAAGGGAAACCCGGGAACAGGGAAAACAACCGTTGCGAGAATAATTGCTAAATTGTTTCAAAAAATGGGCGTACTCCACAAAGGGCATTTAATCGAAGTTGAGCGAGCTGATTTAGTAGGTGAGTATATTGGTCATACGGCTCAAAAGACGAGAGATCTCGTTAAAAAAGCTATAGGTGGAATTCTTTTTATAGATGAAGCTTATAGTTTAGCTCGAGGTGGGGAGAAGGATTTCGGTAAGGAAGCTATTGATACCTTAGTTAAAGCGATGGAGGATCATAAGAACCAATTCATTCTTATCCTCGCTGGTTATTGTGAAGAGATGGATTTCTTTTTGCAGACTAATCCTGGACTTCCGTCTCGCTTTCCCATTCAAGTTGATTTCTCTGATTATAGTATCGACCAACTTATCCAAATATCAGAACTGATGGCCAAAGAACGAGATTATATCTTAATGCCACAGGCTATACTTAAATTGAGACATCATATTTCACAAGAGAAGAATGATGGTTATCATGCATTCAGCAATGCAAGGTATGTCCGTAACTTGATCGAGAAGTCAATAAGAAATCATGCGGTGAGGTTATTGAATCAATATGACAATACGAATCCAGGCAAACAAGAATTGATGACACTCCGAACTGAAGATTTCAGATTTGATAATAAGAGTAGTAGTAAGATATAGCAGACAAAGGGGCAATTCATTCATGGCATACTCCATTACTTTTGATACAGACACAGAAATACAAGATCGTGCAGTTCTAGTTAGTCTAGTGACAGATGAAGTAAAGAAAAAAGGAATCGATCCAGAGCACTCCCTCCATGAATTAATACAATTAGCTGAAACTGCTGGCGTTGAAGTTCTGGATTCGCTTAGTCAAAATCTGCAAAAACCAGATCCTAAATATTTTATTGGAAAAGGTAAAGTGGATGAACTTCGGATGCTTATGGAGGCAGTAGAAGCGAATACAGCTATATTTGATCATGAACTCTCAGGAGCACAGGTGCGGCATTTAGAAGAGAGGCTTGATGCGAAGATCATTGACCGGACACAATTAATTCTAGATATATTTGCCCAAAGAGCTAATACACGTGAGGGTATTATTCAGGTTGAGCTTGCACAGTTAACGTATTTATTACCACGTCTATCTGGGCATGGTTCCAATTTATCACGTCTTGGTGGTGGAATTGGTACTAGAGGACCTGGTGAAAGTAAGCTTGAAATGGATCGACGTCATATTCGTGGTCGAGTAGATGATCTGAAGCATCAATTAGCAGAAATCTCTCGCCATCGTAAATTGTATCGCGAACGGCGTAAAAAAAGTGATGCGGTTCAAGTAGCGCTGGTTGGTTACACCAATGCTGGTAAATCGACTTTGTTGAAACAATTAACAGATGCCGATGTGTATATTCAGAATCAATTGTTTGCTACATTAGATCCTACTTCGCGTGTACTAGAGCTACCTTCGGGGAAAGAAGTTGTTCTGACGGATACCGTTGGATTTATTCAGAACTTACCCCATGATCTAATTGCAGCTTTTCGTGCTACATTGGAAGAAGTGAATGAAGCGAATCTGATTCTACATGTTGTAGATGCATCCTCAGAAATGAGAGAAGACCAAATGGCTGTTGTTCAGAAAATATTAGTTGAGTTAGGTTCATCAGATAAACCACAAATCGTTCTTTATAATAAAAAAGATGCTTGTACGCCAGAACAACTGGAAATGTTGAATTCAGGTGATGATCATTTAACAATCAGTGCCTTTGATGATGCCGATTTATTAGCAATCCGAGAGGCGATACAGAACACTTTAAAAGGGGACACCATCAATTTCCGTATTCCCGCGAATCGTGGAGACTTAGTCTCCCTTTTATATCGTGTAGGTGAGATTACAAATCAAGAATTTGAGGGTAGTGATTCAATTTATACTGTACTCCTTCATAAAGCAGATTACGAAAAAAATGGTTACATGCTTCAAGATTATATCGAGTTATAACAGCAAGGGAGAATCCGGAGAAAAATGGCACGATTTACAGAAGAATTAGAAGAATACATGATTTCGGTTGAAGATCAAATTCAAGGACAGATTCAAGCGATAGATCGCATTGTTGATTTCAACCAGTGGAAAGTAATAGACGCATTTCAGAGTCATCATGTGAGTGATTTTCATTTTGCAGGATCAACAGGATATGCTTATAATGATCGAGGCCGTGAGGTTCTTGATTTAGTATACGCGGATGTATTTGGAGCTGAAGCAGCCCTCGTTCGCCCTCATTTTGCATCCGGAACACATACGATATCTACAGCGCTTTTTGGCGTACTGCGTCCAGGGGATGAGCTGTTCTATATTACCGGGACGCCTTATGATACGTTACATAAAGTCATTGGAGCAGTTGGCGATGGCACTGGTTCGTTGTTAGACTTCGGGATCACTTATCGTGAAGCTGGACTGTTGGAAGACGGAAGTGTTGATTGGAATGCAGTTGAAGCGGGTATCACTGAATCGACTAAGGTTATTGGGATCCAACGTTCAAGAGGGTATGACTGGCGTGCTTCGTTTACCGTGGAGCAGATAGGGGACATGGTTCGACGGGTTAAGGCGATCAAACCAGAAATTATTGTGTTTGTTGATAACTGTTATGGAGAATTTACGGAAGAAACCGAACCAACTGATGTAGGCGTTGATCTTATGGCAGGTTCTTTAATTAAGAATCCTGGGGGAGGGATCGCTGAGACAGGTGGTTATATTTGTGGAAAGAAAGATCTAGTTGAACTAGCATCATATCGCTTAACTGCACCAGGAATTGGTGGAGAAGTCGGAGCTATGTTAGGTACGACGCGAGGGATTTATCAAGGATTATTCCTCGCGCCTTCTACAGTAGGGCAAGCACTGAAAGGAAGTGTTTTTGCCTCAGCGATGTTTGAGAAATTTGGATTTATTACGAAACCTGCTTGGAATGAGAAGAGAACTGATCTTATTCAGGCTATCTCTTTTACCGAAGCGGATCATTTAATTGCTTTTGTTCAAGGAATTCAAAAGGCAGCTGCCGTTGACAGTCATGTTGTACCTGAGGCATGGGACATGCCTGGATATGAGCATCCTGTCATTATGGCTGCAGGAACATTTATTCAAGGTGGTAGCTTAGAATTGTCAGCAGATGCTCCAGTTCGAGAACCCTATATTGCATATATGCAAGGTGGATTAACATACTCACATGTGAAATATGGTGTGCTCAAAGCAATCCAAACGATGAAAGAAAGAAATTTATTGTGAGATTATCTAACATACCCTTGACGTCATAAATTAGGAAATGTACAATGATCATATTAGATCATTGGAAGGTTGATGAGTCATGGGTGATGAAATACGTAGAAATATGGCATTATTCCCGATTGGTATCGTTATGAAGTTAACTGATTTGTCTGCAAGACAGATTCGTTATTATGAACAACACCAATTAATTGTGCCAGCCCGTACAGCTGGTAATCAGAGAATGTTCTCTTTTAATGATGTTGAGAGATTACTAGAAATTAAAGCGCTTATAGAAAAAGGCGTTAACATTGCGGGTATAAAGCAAGTGATGGATCCAGTGACTAGGGAATCTGATGAGGCTACAGTGATTACCGTTGATACAGAAGTTAAACGTAGGGAATTAACCGATTCACAACTACATCGTTTATTGAAGCAAGAATTAATTGCTGGCAAGAGACCGGGACAAGTATCATTAATTCAAGGAGAATTGTCTCGTTTTTTTAATAAATAACATTTCTACAAGAGAAGGGATGAGGGTACTGTGAGTTTTACTAAAGAAGATATCTTAAAAATGGCGAAGGAAGAAAATGTACGCTTTATTCGTTTACAATTTACGGATCTACTAGGATCTATTAAGAATGTGGAAATTCCTGTAAGTCAATTGGTGAAAGCTTTAGATAATAAAATGATGTTTGACGGATCCTCCATTGAAGGATATGTACGGATTGAAGAATCGGATATGTATCTGTTTCCAGATCTAGAAACTTGGGTTATCTTCCCATGGGTAGCTGAAGATCGTATTGCGCGTCTAATTTGTGATATTTATATGCCGGATGGAACTCCATTTGCAGGGGATCCTCGTGGTATCCTGAAACGTTGTTTAAAAGAAGCAGAAGAAATGGGCTTTACATCCATGAAAGTGGGACCAGAACCAGAATTCTTCCTCTTCAAAACAGATGCTAATGGTAATCCTACAACAGAATTGAATGACCATGGTGGATATTTTGATCTTGCACCAATGGATCTCGGTGAGAATTGCCGCCGTGAAATCGTGCTAACTCTTGAAGAAATGGGCTTCGAAGTTGAGGCATCACATCATGAAGTAGCTCCAGGTCAACATGAAATTGACTTTAAATATGAAGATGCCATTAAAGCGGCTGATCAGATTCAAACATTTAAATTGGTTGTCAAAACAATCGCTCGTGAACATGGACTTCATGCAACCTTTATGCCTAAGCCACTTTTTGGAGTGAACGGTTCTGGTATGCACTGTCATCAATCTTTATTTAAGGGTAAAGAAAACATGTTCTACGATGAATCAGATGAATTAGGATTAAGCAAAACAGCTCGCTTCTATATGTCAGGACTCTTGAAACATGCTCGTGCATATGCAGCGATCACGAATCCTACAGTGAACTCTTACAAGCGTCTAGTTCCTGGATATGAAGCACCTTGTTATGTAGCTTGGTCTGGTAGCAATCGCAGTCCAATGATCCGCATTCCTGCATCCCGTGGACTTAGTACTCGTGTTGAAGTACGTAATCCAGATCCAGCGGCGAATCCATACTTGGCCTTAGCGGTAATGCTAAAAGCCGGTCTTGATGGAATTAAGAATGAATATAAATTGCCAGCTCCTGTAGATCGTAACATTTATGTTATGTCTGAAGAAGAACGTATTGAAGAAGGTATTCCAAGTTTACCTTCTGATTTGAAAGAAGCTTTGAATGAACTTATTCGTAGTGAAGTTATTACATCTGCACTAGGTGATCATGCGCTTGCTTATTTCTACGAGTTGAAAGAAATAGAGTGGGATATGTTTAGAACTCAAGTTCACGCTTGGGAACGCGATCAATATATGACGTTGTACTAATATACATTAAGCCTTATGCCTCTTGGCATAAGGCTTTTTTCTTATATTTCGGAAGTTACAAAAAAATCCCCTTCCAAAGTTCAGGTGGGAGGGGAGAGATCATTTAGCGAAAGAGAATTAACCTTATTTTCTGGTTACGACAAAACCTTTATTTTGTAATAGTGATACAATGCCAGTATCATCTAGCATATGTGCTGCTCCAACAACGATTAAGTAAACTTCTTGATTCGATCCATTTAAGTATCCTTCAATTTTGTTCGCCATTGCAATATTTCGATCAATGAGCATCGCTTTATTATATTCCTCGTTCACTGCCATTTCTTTGGTTAGCTCAAGTAGAGCTGCGTCGTTTCCATCTTTCCACATATCAGCCATTTTATCTACACTATCACTAATTGTATGGAAATTATCCAAAGTGTCTTTGAGAGTCTTTTCTTGTAATTCAGTTGAGAAGTTATTGAACATGCTTAATTGGGATTCAAATGATTCCAACTCAATGATCGGGGTTTTATTCTCCATAGCCTGTGTGATGAAATAAAGATCGATACCGATTTGCCCTTCATATCCTGATTTAGCCGCTTGTAAAGATGTGAGGGTTGATTCAACAACCCAAGGTTTAAATTGATCTAGACTATTCTTTGGCGCCTCAAACTCCTCTAAGATGCCACCAATCGTAGCATAGGTCGCTTCAGAAATATGATCCTTCAGTGTCGTTCCGTCCTGGTAAGTACCTAAGCTAAGAACCAACTCTTGAATTTGCGGGTCAGCTGATTTACTTACATCTACTTCAACACCAAGATAGTCAGCTTCATCAAATGCGTCCTCCATGGAAGAATGTAATGGATAAAAGCTATTGTCAGCTATGTGCATTGAACCTAATAAATAAACTTTATTACCGCCTTTCTCAACTTCCCATAGGAAGCCGCGACCACCAGCGGTAACACCTTTTGTCTCCAAGAAGACTGTTCGAGTTGTTGCATCCCAGCGTACCTCGTATCCAGAAGCTTCTGCAATGAAGCGCGCAGAAATGTATGTAACTTCATTAATGATCTTCGGTTCGGAAATAAGTTCGACTGATTCCCCGTTCACAATCGCCGATTTTACACCATTCTGAAGTTGGAGAACGAGTCCCTCTTTAGTTCCAGTAACCTGTTGTTCTGTCGCATTCTGTTCAAGTGTAATGTCCAGTGCTTGGAATAAAGGTTCTAATGGTACTAGAGTCAATCCACTATCAATAATGGGTTCATGAGAATTAAATTCGATTAATTCGCCATTTACTTGCAATGATACTTCTTCTTTGGCTGCAAAAGTTGTTGAACTAAGTAGGGAGAATACCAAGAGCAATGATAATAATGATGCCGTAATTTTTTTTATATTCAATTCCACCTTTTCTTTATTTAACATTATTAAGCATAATGGACAACCCAAATATTTACAATCATTAATATCACTCTTGCACCAATATGAGATAGTCCACTGATATTTAAGTTGTAACTAACGTAATGGATGATTCAAGTGCCGTGATCTATACATCTATATTACGAGTGTGGAAACAAAAAAATCAGCCTGTTACCGACCGTTCTAAAAAGAACAGGTAGATTCACAAACTGATTACATTTTCACTTAGGTGGTGGCAGTTAATCCATGATGGTATGGGACAGCCCGTTTAACGCCTAGGCTTTTATATCTATAGTTCCGCCTAGATTGGGTTGAACACTTTGTTCCATCATTTTGGTAAGAGCATTCCCACTTACGGTAGCTTGATCGTTAGACATTTTTAATATTGAGAGACTAACCGCTTGTTTTAAACTACTTTGAGAAAAACCAATTGATGTAATGGACATATATTCTACCTCCCTTTTTAGTATGATTACTACATTAACAATATCGGTAAACGGAAGTTGAAAGATAAATAAAAATGTAGAAGTGGATAAATTTTTTTACTTGGCATGATCTAATCCTTAATGACTAAGTCCAATAATCCAGCAAAAACATAGGCTTGTTCTCTTGAAATGGTGGATCCCTTTAAGTCTTCTAGATTAATAATTAAAGAATAAAACTCACAGCTACTGAAGTCCAACCCTGAATGTTTAGCTCCTGAGAATTGCGATTGATCAATATTAGATTTTATTAAATACATATGTTCTAAAGTAGAATAACAAAAGTCTGAGCTGGATAAAATGCACTCTTCAATTGTTACATTCTTCATATTGGAGAAGCGGAAATTTGCGAACTCTGCTAAACAGTTGTGAAATAGTACATTTCTTAAAGTAGATTCGGACAAGTTTAATCCAATGAGTTTACAGTCTCGAAATTCAACCCGATGAATGTTGGAATTACTGAAATCGGTATTGGAAAGGTCACATTTATCAAATATAATATCCGTTAGTTCAATATTATTGAATTGCGAATTGGAGAAATTGACGTTTCTAAATATCACTTCATCGAAAGAGATCCGATCCATTTTTGTTAATGAAATCGTACAATCCTGAAAAATCGCTCTTTCAATGTATTCTTCGGATTCAATATCTACTGTGGATGAAGATTTATCCATCAATTCTTGAGGTATTTTAGGTGACTCAATCTTTGATATTAATTTCTTTGCTTTCATTTGTGTCGCTCCTCGCACGTAATCAATGAATAAGTGATAATACGAAGAAAAGGAAACAGCTCTATAATGCAACTGAATCCTTTTCAAGGGTGAATATATGAATGATTTTAATGTATGTCGCGGAAGAGGCCTACGACCTTACCTAATATCGTGACATGTTCCAACCGTAAAGGTTCATATGTAGGATTCTCTGGTTGTAGTCTGATATGATCCTTCTCTTTATAAAAGGTCTTAACAGTAGCTTCATCTTCTTCTGTCATGGCAACAACGATATCACCATTATCGGCGGTCTGTTGTTGACGGACAATGACCATGTCTCCATCATGAATACCTACTTCAACCATACTATCTCCCATAACGTTGAGCATGAACACCTTCTCATCACCTACAAAATGTTGAGGTAGAGGGAAGTAATCTTCTATATTCTCTGTTGCTGTAATAGGTACACCTGCTGTAACCCTCCCAACAATCGGAACTCGAGAAACAGTATGACTGAACTGATGCATGTTCTCAGAATCATCTTGTCCTAGAATCTCAATTGCACGAGGTTTAGTTGGATCTCTTCTAATGAGGCCTTTTTTCTCTAAACGGTCTAGATGACCATGAACAGTTGAACTAGAAGCTAACCCAACTGCTTCTCCGATCTCACGAACAGAAGGTGGATATCCTTTAGCACGTACTTCATTACGAATGAATTCTAATATTGCTTGTTGTCGGCTAGATACCTTAGACATATTGATTCACCTCATTAAAGTTACTTTGTGAAATTATAACATAGAACTTCCGTTCGCACAAACATGAGTTCTAAATATTTCAGAACATTTGTTCTAAAATGTATTGAACAAAACGTGTGTTCGTGTTATACTCGATTTAATAACAAGAACAAACGTTTGGGGGATGGGTAAAATGTTAAGATACAGTACCTATGAAAGTATTTATGTGAATACAAATGAAGAAAATAAACATACACAAATAGATCGTTGGAGTGAACAGGTGAAGTCGATGATTCCACGTCCATTGATTAAGAAATTGCTATGGGTTATTTTGCTGCTTAGTGTGGCATGCACTGGAATGGTACAAACTTTCGCCAATTCTGCTGGTGATGTAAAAGTTGCGAGGAATCTAATTGTTCAGAGTGGTGATTCACTTTGGGAAATAGCATTACGTGAGAAACCAGCTAATATGGATACTCGTATATATATCAAAGAAGTGAAACGAATGAATCAGTTGTCTAGCGGTAATATCATGGCTGGTGAGGTTCTAAGTTTACCTACATATTAAATTTGATTCTGCAATAGAGCTTGACGAGGGTGACTCCTTGACAAGCTCTTTTTATCATGGCAAAGTTAGTATTGTATGTTAAGATTGGAGGATAGTTTTATGGATATAGACAACTTAGTTAAACGTATTAATGAACTTGCTCAGAAAAACAAAGCTGAAGGGTTAACGGAGGAAGAATTGCAGGAACGATCTGAACTACGTGAAATCTATCTACAGAATATTCGTAGTAATTTTCGTCAACAATTAGATTCAATTGAAGTAGTTGACAAAGAATAGAGTAAAGTACAACCATGAGAGCAGAAGTTCTACAATATAAGGGGGACATTGAATGTCACGTTCTTGGGAAAGAAAGGTTCAGAAAAATAGAGCGCAGCTTAATAGACAACGTAAAAAACAAGGTCATTCAGGGTTCACTAAAAATGGGATAGTCGTAAGCGGTGATACATATAAGGGCCGTAAATTCGTATTTCCAATAGTTCTAATCTTGCTAGCGATACTATATGGACTTTTAGGTTGGGCCTCAAGTACATTACCAGATCAAGAGAATCAATCAAGTCCAATGATGACTTGGTTTGTCGTCGCAGCATATATCGTATTAGGGGTCATCATTTATTTACGTCGACCGTACTTACTAGTGAATAAAGATAATCTTCAGACGACGAAGTTGAATCGGGTTCGCACGATATCTGCTTCGGAGATTGCTAGAATAAAGGTTAAGAGTGGATCGGTAGTCATTGAACCGAAAGCAAAGGGAAGTAATTGGGTATTTACACGTTTAATTAACCGTTATGATATTAAAGCTATGGGTGAGCGTCTAGAGCAATTTGCAAAAGCTAACAATATTCACTTTGAAAAATAATAGTTAAGGGAGAGACGTGGAATGTCAATCAACGCAGTTTTCTTTGATTTAGATGATACTTTATTGTGGGATGATCGCAGTGTGTTAGAAGCCTTTGAATCCACATGCAAAAGAGCGGCTGAAGTTACTGGAGTAGATCATGTACAACTTGAAGCGGCTGTTCGAGGTGAAGCAAGATCGTTATATGAATCGTATGAGACGTATCCATTCACCACAAAGATTGGTATCAATCCATTTGAAGGATTATGGGCTAATTTCACGGCAGGTGAACAACCTGAATTCCGCCAATTAGAACAAATTGTAAAGGGATATCGTAAAGATGCATGGCATCGTGGTCTTGAAAAAATGGGTGTGAATGATAGCGATTTAGCTTTTGAACTATCTGAACATTTCGCATCTAAGAGACGTGCTCTACCTTATATATATGAAGAAACATTCCAGATTCTTAAGGAATTGCAGGGCAATGTGAAGTTGCTGTTATTAACAAATGGATGTCCTGCATTACAACAAGAGAAACTGGATGGAGTTCCAGAATTGGCTCCATATTTTGACAAGATCGTGATCTCAGGAAGTTTTGGTATTGGTAAACCGGATGTTTCCATTTTTAATCATGCGTTATCCTTACTAGATGTTACTAATGACCAGGTTCTCATGGTTGGTGATAAATTAACGACTGATATTCGTGGAGGATTAGCTGCAGGAATTAAGACTGTATGGATTAACCGTACAAACAAACCAGCTGATCCTAATATTATTCCTGATTTTGAGATTCAACATTTATCCCAGTTGCATGATATTATTGCAAGTTTTGCATAATGACTCATTATTAAATCATAGAAATTATTGACTTTCGACATAAATAGCCTTTTCGTTGCTTCAACGGCAGACGATGAGGCTTTTTTATGCTAGTATGATATTGATCACACTTTCGTAGATATTATGTTGGATAGGTGTTGTTTAAAGAAGAAAGGTTGGGACTACATGCAGCTAAAAATGAAGTTAGGTTTAATTATATCTTTGATCTCATTAAGTATGATCATTGGATGTAATAGTAATCATGAAGGTATGGATATGGGGAATGACTATCCCATGACACCCATAGAAGTTGAATTGAGTATTCAACCAGAACAGATAAAAGTGAATGAGAATGTTATTATTGAAGTTCAAGTGACACAGAATAAAGAAATGGTGACGGATGCTGATAAAGTGCTAATTGAGATTATACCTTCAGAGGCGAATGGTACACATGTTGAATTAGAAGCGTCTCATATAAGTGATGGTTTATATGTTCTTGAGACAAGCTTAGATCAAGCGGATACATATAGCGTGATTTCTCATGTGACTGTTGGAGCGATGCATTCAATGCCAAAGACAAATTTAATTGTAACCGAATAATAAAAAAATGATGATTATCTCCTTATTCTCTCAATCATGAGAATGGAGATTTATTTATATTCACGAACGCTAATTAGAATTTTGTTGTCTTTATTCGTGTTTCACTGGAAAAATGCTTACAAAACATGAGAGTTAGCTTTTATATTGATAGTTATTCTGTTAAACTAATATTTAACGTTTCAGCGGGGGGGAATCAAGATGGGTATAAATATAAAGAGCTTAGAGGAATCTTTAAAAGAGCGAATATTTATTATGGATGGTGCAATGGGTACGATGATCCAACAACAGGATCTTTCACCACAGGACTTCGGTGGAGAAGAGTTGGAGGGTTGTAATGAAATGCTCGTTCTTACTCGACCAGATGTGATTCAAGGAATCCATGAAAGTTATTTGGATGCTGGTGCGGATATGATCGAGACGAATACATTTGGTGCTACATCTGTTGTCCTTGCTGATTATGATATACCTGAGAGAGCTCGTGAAATCAACTTAAAAGCGGCTGAGCTCGCTCGTCGAGCAGTTGATAAATATAGTACGAATGATAAACCACGGTATGTTGTGGGGGCGATGGGGCCAACGACCAAGACATTGTCAGTCACAGGTGGAGTAACATTTAAAGAACTAATCGTTTCTTATGAGGAACAGGCGCTTGCATTAATTGAAGGTGGCGTTGATTTACTTCTATTAGAGACGAGTCAAGACACTTTGAATGTCAAAGCTGGCAGTATCGGTATTCGTCAAGCTTTTGAAACATCAGGTATAACACTACCAATTATGATCTCAGGAACCATTGAACCAATGGGGACGACTTTATCTGGGCAGAACATAGAATCATTCTATATCTCATTGGAGCATCTTAATCCGATTTCTGTGGGGCTTAACTGTGCGACAGGACCGGAATTCATGCGAGATCATATTCGTTCGCTTGCAGCTATGTCTAAGGTTGCTGTAAGTTGTTATCCGAATGCGGGGTTGCCGGATGAAGATGGGAATTATCACGAATCACCAGAGTCCTTATCTAAAAAGATGGCAGCTTTTGCTGAGCAGGGATGGTTGAATATTGCAGGTGGCTGTTGCGGTACAACTCCTGAGCATATCCGAGCGATGGCAGATGTTCTTTCTAAGTATTCACCGCGTCGTGAGTATGGTGATCATCCGCCTGCAATCTCGGGTATAGATGCTGTCTTTGTTGAAGAAGATAACCGTCCCATCATGATTGGTGAACGTACCAATATTTCAGGATCACGCAAATTTAAACGTTTAATAAAAGAAGAGAAGTTTGATGAAGCTTCAGAAATAGCTCGTTCTCAAGTGAAGGGCGGAGCCCAGATTATTGATATCAACCTTCAGGATACAGATATTGATGAGGAATTTGCAGTGAATCATTTCTTGCCCTTGGTTGCGAAAAAAGTCAAAGCTCCTTTGATGATTGACTCCACTTATGATCATATTATCGAGTTAGGACTTCAATATTCTCAAGGGAAAGCGATAATTAACTCTATTAACCTTGAAGATGGTGAAGTTAAATTCGAGTCTATTGTTCCACTTATACATCGTTATGGAGCAGCAGTTGTCTGCATTCTTATCGATGAAAGAGGTCAAGCCGTAACGCGTGAAGCTAAGCTTGAAGTAGCAACTCGATCTTATGAACTCCTTGTTCATAAATATGGTGTTAAAGCAGAGGATATTATTTTTGATCCTAATATGTTCCCTGTTGGTTCAGGAGATCCTCAATACATCGGTTCTGCTGTAGAAACGATTGAAGGAATACGTTTGATTAAAGAAAAATATCCAGAAGTTAAAACGATTCTTGGGCTGAGCAATATCTCATTTGGGTTGCCAGATGCAGGACGTGAAGTTCTAAATTCAGTGTATTTATTTGAATGTACGAAAGCAGGACTTGACTACGCTATCGTGAATACGGAAAAGCTAGAGAGATATGCTTCCATTTCTGCGGAAGATCGCCGACTTGCTGAGGCCTTAATTTTTAATACGAATGATGAGACTTTAGCAGAGTTTGTAGCTGCTTTTCGTGAGAAGAAGGTTGTTAACAAAGAAAAAGTATCTAATCTATCCTTAGAAGAGCGTCTTGCTTCTTATGTCGTTGAAGGAACTAAAGAAGGATTAATTCCTGATTTAGGTGAAGCTCTGAAAAAATATACCGCATTAGAAGTCATTAACGGACCACTGATGGATGGTATGGCGGAAGTGGGCAGATTGTTTAATAATAATGAGCTCATTGTTGCGGAAGTATTACAGAGTGCTGAAGTTATGAAAGCATCTGTCACCTATCTTGAAGATTTTATGGAGAAGAATGAGACTAGTATTAAAGGTAAAATCATGTTAGCTACTGTAAAAGGTGATGTACATGACATCGGAAAGAACTTAGTAGAGATTATACTATCTAATAATGGCTATCAAATTATAAATCTAGGAATTAAAGTACCACCAGAGAAAATTATTGAAGCCTATCGAGAAGAGAAAGCAGATATCATTGGATTGTCGGGTTTACTTGTGAAATCTGCTCAACAAATGGTGATTACGGCTCAGGACTTGAAGAATACTGGGATTGATGTGCCTATCATGGTTGGTGGGGCTGCCCTTACACGGAAATTCACCAAAACTCGGATTAAGCCAGAGTATGATGGTATGGTTGTATACGCTAAGGACGCTATGGATGGACTTGATATTGCGAATAAGCTCATGGATCCAACGCAACGTGAAGAAATGCGAGTGAAGATGCAAGAGGAGTTAGAAGCTTTTGAGGCGTCAAAACAAGAAGTTACAGAATTACCACAATTAACTCGGGCAGTGAAGTCTAGTATTGCAACTGATAATCCAGTGTTGATACCGCCAGATACTGAACGTCATGTTCTGCGTAACTATCCAATATCTCATATTATGCCTTACGTTAATATGCAGATGCTGATGGGTCACCACCTTGGGTTACGTGGATCAGTGGAACAATTATTGGCAGAAGGTAACGAGAAGGCCGTTTCATTAAAAGGAACGGTTGATACGATCATGAATGAAGCATTGCAGGATGCGATTATTCAAGCTCATGCCATTTATCGCTTCTTCCCAGCGCAATCTAATGGGAATGATATCATCGTTTATGATCCAAATGATCAATCGAAAGTGCTTCATACATTCACATTCCCACGTCAGCGAGTGGAACCATATCTTTGCCTTGCAGATTTCCTGAAATCAGTCGATAGCGGAGTTATGGATTATGTTGGATTCCTAATTGTAACTGCAGGCCACGGGATTTCGAAAATGTCTACTGAAATGAAAGATAATGGCGATTATTTAAGATCGCATGCTCTGCAAGCTGTTGCCTTAGAAACAGCAGAAGGATTAGCTGAACGAATTCATCATATGATTCGCGATTCATGGGGATTCCCTGATCCAGCTGAAATGACAATGAAGCAACGTCATGGTGCACGATATCAAGGGATTAGAGTATCGTTTGGTTATCCAGCATGTCCAGATTTAGAAGATCAAGGTCCATTGTTTAAATTGTTACAACCTGAGGATATTGGAATTGAGTTAACTGAAGAATTTATGATGGAACCTGAAGCTTCTGTCTCAGCGATGGTATTCAGTCATCCTCAAGCCCAGTACTTTAATGTTGAGAAAGCTTAGTATTAGATAAGATACCATAGCTTACACTAGTATTAAGATCCTTCTATTTCATGGAGGATCTTATGCTGAGTTGTTGGAAGGAGTGAATGGTCATCATGGAGTTGCTATTTCTAGGTACCAATGCGGGAGTTCCATCTTTACAGAGGAATGTAACGGCGATTGCGCTTCGTCTATTAGAGGAAAGACGTTCTTTCTGGTTGTTTGATTGTGGAGAAGCGACACAACATCAAATCTTAAAGTCTCCATTAAAACTAAGTAAACTCGAGAAGATTTTCATTACACATTTACATGGTGATCATATATTTGGTCTACCTGGGTTGCTTGCAAGTCGAAGTAATCAAGGTGGTAAATCTCCATTAACTATTTATGGTCCTCTTGGGATTAAGAAATTCATAGAAACCACGATGAACCTTAGCCAATCTAGGATGGATTATGTACTTGACATAGTGGAGCATGATGGGGGTATGATCTTTGAAGACGAGACATTCGCTGTCTATTCTGAAATGCTAGAGCATCGTATCCAATGTTATGGATATCGTGTCATAGAAAAAGATCGAAATGGTAGTCTTAATCTACCGTTATTACAATCCTATGGATTAAAACCTGGGCCAGATTATGGGAAAATCAAACGTGGTGAGAGTATTGTACTGGAGAATGGCCAAGTGATACGGCCTGAAGACGTTTTGGGAGCTCCCAAAAAGGGTCTGATTGTAACTATTTTGGGTGATACTCGACCTTGTCCTTCCGTGATCAATTTAGCGAAGCATGCAGATGTACTTGTACACGAAGCAACCTTTCTTAATGAAATGGTTGATACAGCGTATGAATATTATCATAGTACCGCATTACAAGCAGCAACAGCAGGACGGCAGGCAGAAGTTAAGCATTTGATTCTTACGCATTTTAGTTCTCGCTATAAAGATATGGAGCAACTGGATAAAGTTCTTGCTGAAGCCCAATCTGTGTTTCCGAATACGAGCCTAGCAGAGGAATTTATCATATATCCTATTGAACGAAGTTGATAAATTACTGTTTCGTACAGGAAATATCTAGAATTATTTTCCGGGAAAGCGCAGGAAATGACACTACATTCCATATTTAGTTGCGGGATTTATTCTACGCTTCGATGATTTACGACGAATGCCGAGTGTAATTGATTTTATATGCTGGTATCGTGATAAGATGCCATAATAGAGGAATAAGGAAAGGAAATTCATTGGTAATGAAAAGACATAAAGCACTGTTAATCGATTTAGATGGGACACTTTATCATGGAAGACATATGATTGAAGGTGCTGATGTTTTCATTCGTACATTGAAGGACAATCATATTCCACATTTATTTGTAACTAATAACTCGAGTCGTACGCCAGAAGCTGTAGCAGCTCTATTGAATAGTATGGGGATTCAAGCTGAAACTAAAGAGGTGTGTACATCATCACAAGCAACAGCCAAATATATAGCTGCAAGAACACCTAATGCAAGAGTTACTATCCTTGGAGAAGATGGTCTTCGTAGTGCACTTACCCAAGCTGGTTTGGAGGAAGTGGATCAAGATCCACAATATGTGGTGCAAGGAATTGATAGAAATTTTTCATATCATGCGCTTGCTTCAGCAATGCGCTGGATAAGTGAGGGTGCTCAGTTTATTTTAACGAACCCAGATTTACAACTTCCATCTGATGATGGGGTAGCCCCAGGTGCAGGTACACTTGCCGCTGCAATTGAAGCGGGCTCAGGAGTGAAACCAATCGTTATTGGTAAACCTTCCAGCCATTTGATGAGTTATGCTACAGATATTCTGGGTATGATGCCTGAAGATGTCATCGTCGTAGGTGATAATATGCGTACAGATATTTCAGCTGGAGCTGCTGCTGGTTGTGAAACGATTCTAGTTCTCACGGGAATTACAACAGAATCAAGCTTGCAGGAAGATATTCGCATTGCAGGTGTTGAGCCCAATGTCATTTGTAAGGATTTACATGATCTTCTTCGTCACATATCTGATGATATGTTAGGCTCATAATATGAACTTTGCTTATCTTATATGTATTTAATAATGGTATAGAATCACTTGAGGACATCATAACATTGAAAAGAGGCGTATACAGAATGCCAGAGATGCCTGAATTAGAAAATATTCGAAAATTATTATCTGACCAAATCGTGAACCTCCCGATTTTAAATGCAAAAGTAAATAAAGAAGGTTCCATTAATATAGTAGCCGATGACTTTGCATCGGAGCTGCAGGATAGAAAAGTTATTTTTGTTGAACGGCGGGGGAAATTACTTAACTTTCATTTAGATAATGGCCGTCGATTGTTAGTAAACCTGATGGTTGGTGGTTCGATATTTTATGGTAATCAAGAGGATCTACCAAGCCGTAATACACATGTAGAAATTAGCTTTGGAGAGAATATATTGTTTTTCGTATTAGCTCGTTCTGGTTATGTACATTTATTGTCTGCCAAGGAAGCTGGAGAAGTACTAGCTGAGTTAGGTATGGATGTTTGGGATCGTAGAATGAATATAGAGCGATTCATCCATGCGGTTAAAGGTCGACGTGGAGCTTTAAAAACATTATTGGTCAACCAAAACGTGATATCAGGTATAGGGAATCGTTATGCTGATGAAATAGCCTTCAAAGCAGGACTATTACCATCAGTTAAAGTCCAGGAACTTGAGAATGAAGCACTTGGAAATTTATATCACGCTATGAAATCGGTTCTGTCTGATGCAGTGGAAACGGGTGGTGTTATAAACGTACCTCTTATGACAGCAGACTCAATTACAGGTCATTATAAATTACAGGTGTATGATCGCGCAGGAGAGAATTGCGAACAATGTTCAGGATCAATAGATCGGGTAGAATTGAATGGGCGAAAGGCATTCTTTTGTCCAATTTGCCAGCATGAATAATGAAGATTTAGTTCATTTATACTTAGATGATATGCGTCGCTGTCCTAAGGGGTTCGCATTAGCGCGCACCGGAGAAGAATGTATCATGTTACTTCGCGAATGCAAAGTCGATATTTTATCATTAGATTATGAACTTGGATTTGAGAGTAAGATGTGTGGAAGGGACGTTGTCATGGCTATCATTCTTGAAAAATTGTATCCAAGAGAAGTGTACCTTCATACTTCTAGTATGTTTGGCAAAAGAGAGATGTACCAGTTGTTATATGAGCATAAACCAGCAGATATGATTCTTCATAATGGTCCCATGAGTGATGAGACACTACATCGTATCGCTAAAGCAGTTGATCAGGCATGAGGGAGTTAAATGAACAAGATGTACGTATAGAACTGGACGGTAGAGGGATATCGAATGCGATATATCTATATACTCCGTTATGTGGTACTTGTAATGCAGCGAGACGAATGCTTGAAGTTGCTGAATATTTACTTCCTGAAGATGCTATCTCAGCGGCAAATGTTAATATAATGCCTCAAATAGCTCAGGATTTCCAGATTAGAAGCGTGCCAGCCTTACTCTTGTTGAGTTCAGATAGTAAAGCAACACCAAGTGTACACTATCGTATGGGTTCAGTAGAAGAGTTATTAAGTGCTATAAGGAGTGTGATAGAATGATATCTATGCAGCATATTTTCTTACAAAGAGAGAATGATACTATTCTAAATGACGTATCACTCGAGATAAAGAGCGGTGAGAATTGGGCCATCCTTGGACGAAATGGTTCAGGGAAGACGACGCTCTTAGAAATGATGACGGGGTACCTCTTTCCTAGTCGTGGTCGTGTCGAAGTAATGGGGAATGTCTACGGGCAATGTGATATTCGTGAGGTGCGTAAAAGTATCGGATATATCAGTCCTTCCCTATTAGAGAAGTTATCTCTGAGCGATCCCGTATGGGAGGTTGTCGCTACCGGTGCATTTGCCTACTTGCGCTTCTACGAAGTAATCCCTCAAGCGGTTAAGGAAAATGCGTATCGATTGTTAGAGGAGATGGGGATCGCTAGATTGGCGGAGCATCCGCTCAGTACGTTATCCCAGGGAGAACGTAAAAAGGTGCTATTGGCCCGGTGTTTAATGGGTGATCCTAAGCTACTCATTATGGACGAGCCATGCGCAGGTCTTGATCTGTTTGAACGGGAAAAGATGTTGATTGAAGTAGATCGATTACGTCAGCGTGATATAACGGTTGTGTATGTAACCCATCATGTTGAAGAAATCGTTCCACTATTTACACATGTTGCGCTTATTAAAGATGGTAAGCTAGCTGGTGCAGGACCAAAAGAACTAGTTCTAAATAAAGAAATGATAATGCGTACCTATGAAATTCCAGTTGAACTGGAATGGGATGGTGGTCGTCCCTGGATCAAGGTAACTTCTGGAGGTTAATCCAACTTGGATGAAAATAATGAAACACAACAAACAAGGTTTATTTGTACGGCTAATCATGGTTTCGCACCATTTGCACAGGAAGAATTAAGACGGTTGTTCGGCAGCGTTAAGAGTACTGTACTTGTCTCTGGTGAAGTATTCCTAGTGAGTGTATCATATACTTGGAATGAAATAGCTTCGATGATTGCTAAGCAAGCACCTATCTTCGTGCGTCATATTCAGCCTGTTGCGATCGAGATTGAGACTGATGAATTAGTTAGTGGACTTAATGATCTGAAAAGTTATGTACTTGCTCAACAAGAATTACACGATACAAGCGTATCTCTACAAGTACGTAAATCTGAGCATAGCCTAAGTGAAGTAAATGCCGGTGCATTACGTGAACAAATGGTTGTAGATTGGGAAGAATTACACGCAACATTTACAGTCCAGGATGCAGAATGGATTCTGTCCGTATTTGTTTCTGCAGATACGATTTATGCTGGGATATCACTTCCTAAGGATAATATATCCGATTGGAGCGGTGGAGCTGTTCGTTTCCAAAGAGAAGATAGTCAAATATCACGTGCTAAATTCAAATTATTAGAGGCGGAGAAAACCTTTGGAATAGACTTTACAGTTTTTCGTCATGCACTTGATATCGGTGCAGCACCTGGTGGATGGACATCCTTCCTACTCGATCGTGGAATTCATGTAACAGCTGTTGATCCAGCCAAAATGCATGAATCATTAGTTGGACATCCACAACTAAAGATCATGCGTAAGAATGCCTCTGAAGTTAAATTTCGTGACAACCAATTCGATTTATTAGTATGTGATATGAGCTGGAGTCCAAAACAAATGGTGAAACTTGTGAAAGATCTATTGTATAGTTTATCACCGGGGGGTACAGCTATCGTTACGGTTAAGTTAATGCATAAAAAGCCAATGGCTTTAATCAAGGAAGTTATTGCTTCGTTCGAAGAGGATCAAATGCAATTACAATATGCTAAGCAACTCTTTCATAACCGTGACGAAATAACACTTCACATGATTAAGTATTAAAGATATTAACATTTACTTTGGAAAAATTTTGTTTAAATTGTGTGTTGATAATTAGGTTAATCCACCTTGAAAATAAAGGCTTTACAAAATTAGTAAAGATGTACTATACTAATCCCAAAATTAACCAAACAAAACAAACTGGGAAAGCATCCCAAAAAGTTGAAGATTATCGGTAAAGTCCGGGTCTTAACTTTTTAGGATGCTTTCCTTTTTTTGTTGTCCATTGGAGGAGTATATATGATTCAACGTGCCATTCATCATCAAGGACATGTCATAGGTGGTAGGTATCAAGTTCAACAGAACATTGGATCTGGAGGGATGAGTCATGTTTATTTAGTAGATGACCTGAAATTATCAGGTAAGCAATGGGCGGTGAAGCAGTGTTTCTTATTACAAGATCAACACAACAATATTGAAGATGAGGCTGAATTGTTGACCACTCTTAGTCATCCGCGACTTCCACGGATCGTAGATTTTTTTCCACCTGATGGAAGTGGGGATTCCTATTTGGTTATGGATTATATCCATGGGGTGACGTTGGAGAAATATTTCTTATCTCATCATAGAAAATTGAAATCTGATTTCATCCTCCAAATAGCCCAACAAGCAATTGAAGTACTGGAATATTTGCATAAACATGATCCACCCATTGTATTTCGTGACTTGAAGCCATCAAATATTATGCTGACTTCAAATCTAGAGTTACGACTAATTGACTTTGGGATCGCGAGAAATTACAAACAGGAACAAGATCAAGATACTGTCAAATTGGGGACTGTTGGTTTTGCAGCACCAGAACAATACGGTAGTGGACAAAGTGATGCAAGATCCGATTTATATGGCTTAGGCGCTTTACTGCTATATCTTGTAACAGAAGGGGCACATAGTGAATGGTCAGAGGGTGTTGAGAATAGAATTCGATCTGACTTTCCTAAAGGGAAAATACCCATCTTAAGAAAACTTCTGCAAATTGTTCCTGATGATCGATATCAATCTACCGATGAAGTTAGGTTTGCACTGTTTCCTACGACTCAGACGAGAGAGCAAAATCATAATCAATCATATCGGGAAATGAAAGGTATACATCTGGGGACTCATGTCATTGCCGTAATGGGTGTAAGTAGTGGTGTTGGAACGACACATACTGCCATAAGTGTTGTTCATTATCTAGCTAGATTATTTAAAAAGGTTGCTATTGTTGAGTTAGATGAGGATTCAATAAGCTTTAGTAGGATACAACAAATTGTAGAAGGTACTAGCATTTATACGAATAAGCAAGATCTTCAATTCTCTGTTGAAGGTGTTGATTACTACCGTCAGGCAACGAGTGCCAAAGTCATAGAGTTACTTAGTAGTGGCTATAATTTTATTGTATTGGATATGGGATCGTACGTAAAAAGTGATCGGTTGGATGAATTTCTACGCGCTGATATCCCTCTTCTAGTAGGGTGGGGATCTGAATGGAAATTGCAGGATTTGGAAGAGTTAATTAAGAGTTTAATGAAATATCATCAGAATAAATGGGTTTATTGTATTCCCCTCGCACCATTGGATGCAGTAAAACGGCTTCGGAAGAAAATAAGTTCTACAAAGGTGTATACCTTGCCTTTACATGTAGATCCATTTGATCGTAGTGGGGAAATGGATAAGGTACTTAACAAAATTCTACATGGATATGTTCCTTCATTACAGAAAGGTAAGAGATTTCGCTTCGGAGTTGGATCACGATCACAATGAACTCGTTATTAAATATTGGAAGGATGAAAATCATGAGTACAATTGCATTTTGGAGTCCTCTACTTGGTGGAAGTGGGAATACCGCACATGCTGCTGCTGTTGCCGCCATGATTGGCTTAGAGTCTCGTATTAGAGTGTTACTTGGTCATGGTGGAGTAGTTGGAGAACGCTTAGAGAGAGCTTTTCATATTGGGGAAAATTCCATAAATCAGTCCATCCCAACAATTCATGATTTCGGTATGGATGCTTTAGAAAGATTAAGTTTAAATCGAAGACTAAATAAGGAGAATATTCGTGATTATACTATTCCTTTAATATATGAAGGATTAGATTTTGTTACTGGGAATGCGAAGCGGGAAGGGACATTACCTGGTTATCGAGCATCTATATTACCAACAATTCTCGCTTGTGCTAATAAATACTATGATCTTGTCTTAATGGATGCAGGATGTGGAAAAGATGAACTTGATCTCAGGGGCGATGGAGCTATTTTAAATTCAGCTGATTTGATAGTCATTAGCTTGACGCAAAATATTCAAGTTCTAGAGAGTTTTTTCGCTGGGAGGCTACTTCCGACAGCGTTACAGAACAAACCATACCTCATAGTCTTGAGCAGGTATGATCATGACTCACATTATAACATTCATCATATTAAGAGAAGATTTGGGTATGATGGAGTGATTTATGGCATTCCATATTCAACTGCATTTTTTGATGCGTGGAATATGGGAGCAGTTATACCATTTATGCATCGCAGCCGACATAACCATTCACAAAAATCTGCATTACCCTTTTATGAAAGTGTTCGTACATTAGCCAAAGTTATTATGGAAAATCATAATCTGTGTAAATCAGTTGAACTCGATCAGAGGAATGTTATTTAAGAATCAATTTCATAATTACGCAAATCTATTTATATATAGTCCTCATTTAAGCTGCATAAGCGATTATGAAATTGATTCAAGAATTATTAAATTAGGGGTGTTTAGAAGTGTCGAAGATAAGGCAGCGGACCAAAAATCTTATTATTGCTGGTTTAGTTGGTGCAATCTCTATGGGGGTAATCGCTTCTGGTGGAGCAATTTATATGATTAATCATCAGGCGGAAGAGCAAAAAAAAATAAGAATTGAATATGAAACAAAGATGAAAGAAACTGAGAAGTTGCTAATAAATCAGGACGCTGAAATGAAAAAGGTAGTTGTTACTACAAAGGTATTACCAGCTGGTATCGCCTTATCGGAGAACGATTTAAAGATCATTCAGATAACAAAAGAAGATGCTCCAGTTAATACGGTTGAATCCAAAAAAGATTTGATCGGAAAAATAATTAAAATAGACGTTGGTGAGAATACGCCACTAATTCAATCATTAGTATTCGAAGAAGAAGCTACACCTAATGATCTTCGTGAGCAGGAATATAATGTTATGACATTACCTACAAAGATTGAAAAAGGGCAGTTTGTAGATGTTCGGATTACATTTCCTACAGGGGAAGATTTCATCGTACTATCTAAGAAAAAAATAAGTGACGTTTCTGGTGCCACCGTATGGTATAACGTCAACGAAGCTGAGCTACTAGCGATGTCTAGTGCAACAGTTGATGCATACCTAAATAGCGCCACGCTCTATGCAACAACGTATACAGATCCATTTATGCAAGATAAGGCTATTGAAAATTACCCGATAAATTTGAACGTTATTGATCTTATTCAATCTGATCCTAATGTATTAAAGAAAGCTATTGAATCTCTGAAAAAGTCGGTTAGAAAAAAGCTTGAATTAAACCTCTCTCAGATGGATGAAGCAGACAAAATGAAAGTTAAGAATGACAGTTCAATAGTACAACAACGGGTAACAGAAGGGTCAATATCCAATAATCCAAACAATGGGGTTACACTTGACTCTCAAAAAACACAGAAATCTGAATTTGATAATTCGGACAACACACAGATAACATTGGATGAAATAGAACCGGTTCATAAAGGAGAAATAGTTCAATCTATCAACTCTGAAGAGGATCAAGTTGCAGTAGATGGTAAACAGGTTGATGTATTTGATCAACCATTAGTTAAATAAGGAAGGAGTATTCAAGTGAAATATGGTTTATTCATAGGAGTCTCAGATATTAGTGATTTAATCCATTATCTAAGTAAAGTCATAACAAATGCCGGACAGAAAGTTCTCCTTGTCGATGCGACATTAGAGAAATATACATTGCTTGGAACTCCCATTCCTAATAAGGATATGAAGGTAATCGATTTTGAAGGATTTGATGTAGTTAGTGGATTCTCCAACCTAAGTGATTTAGAACAATTTCTCTCCGAGATAAATACTTATAATCAAGTCATCATTCATTGTGGTACACCTTATTTTTTGAAACATGAAGAACTGTTAAGGATCGATAAGAAATATGTCGCTGTAACTGCTGAGAATTGGAGTATTCAAAAAACGGTAGAGATTATGAAATCCTTCTATGAAGATGAAAAAGGGAACAACCGAAGTGATCACTACACTAAAATATCTCTGAATAATGTGGATACCAGCATTGCCGACAATTATCTAGAAACAGTGTTATCAGATTGTACGATCAGTTGGGCAGAGGAGCCTTTCGAACTTCTGTTCGATGAGATTGATTATGCAACAAAAATCAATAATCAACATCAAGGGAAAATTAACATGAAGAAACTTTCAAAGAATTATAAACATGTAATTCAACTTCTAACAAAAGAGTTAACAAATCTTAATGATAAGGATATTAAAAAAGCTATGAAACTAGCAATGAGGAGGAACTAGATATGGGACAAGTAGCATTTTGGAGTAATTGGCATGGACAAACAGGAAATTCTGCAAATATGATCGCAGTTTCAATGTTAATTGGAACAGAATATCTTGCGAGGACCATAATGAGTCATACCCATTGGGAGATGTCTACATTGGAGAGCACATTAATCAAGGAAAGAAGACTAAATCACGGGTTCGAACTAGAATATATGAACCATGGAATCGATGCACTCGAAAGATTAGCTAAGGTCAATCGTCTGGAGCCTTCTAAAGTTAAAGACTATTGTGTACCCATTTTACGGGATCGATTAGATCTAATCGTAGGGACTTCAAAACCATCAGAAGAAATGTATGTTGCTGTCAATGGCGTCATTGGGTCAATTCTTAATGCTGCCAAATCGTATTATGATTTATCTTTCATTGATGTGCATAGTGGAACAAGAAATGTACTGACGAATTCAGTTCTAACTTCGTCCGATCTGATTGTAGTAAACCTAAATCAAAATATTAATGTATTGAATGATTTCTTTAACAATTCTCAAGGTTTTCTTATGGAAAAGAAATATATCATCGTTATAGGCCAATATGATGCTAATTCAAAGTACACCGTTTCTAATATCAAAAGAATATATAAATGTGATATTCCTATTTATACAGTTCCTCATTTATCAGGATTTATGGATGCATGTAATGATAAATCTGTAGTGGAATTTTTCTTGAAAAATCAAAATGTTAGAAATAATCATGAGAATAACATATTCATGACGGAAGTAAGAAAACTGGCAAAAGGGATCATGAATGCAATCGGGATAGATACAAGGATTTTTTGTAAGAAGGGGGCCTAAAACTTCAATGAGTCTGGGCTATATCATCAACATTGCATTCATATTACTCATTCTTTTTCTGGTTGGGGTAGTCATTTTTTTCAAATTAACGGATAAAAGAAAACAACAAAGGGATCCTCATGAACTAGATAAAAAATATACGATTGGCGGGATGATTGAATATATCAGATTTGCCTTTGATGATATGACAAAAACTAATCTCGAACATTTAGGATTATCTGAAGAGGAGTATATACGTCGAACAAACCAGATGCTACAGCTTAAACAGTCTCTTAAAGGGAGTACCTACGGAGATCTACAAGATAAACGCTACGTCCAAGAAACGATGTTCGACCTATTCCTGAACAATTATAGTCTGAATGAAGAGAATATTAATTGGGTTATACCTTTCAATAATAAGAAGGACCTGACTCACCAGGACAAATTCGAGATCATAATACACCATTATAAGAAAAAACATCGATTCGATGCACTTACTGAATTTATCGAGTCGCATAATCTAGCAAATCTGAAGAATGTCCATGAAGATGCAAATTCGGAATCATATATTATTACTCCAGAAGAAATCGATGATGCTTATAGAAAGGAAGGCATTGTTCCGAGTTTTGAAGATAAGCTTTATATCATTGTTCAACGGATTTATCAACAATTCAAAGGTTTTAGTGTGATCGATGAGATTCGTGATATGCGAATTGATGGAGTATCAGGTGGAGTATCAGGTACTCCTATCAGTCAACTTGCGCCAGATGATGGCATGATCCACTTGGCCGAACAAATGAACCGAAATACACGTATGATGGCACATGATAGTATCTGGATATTTTACAAAGGAAAGTCGATACATCTGTCTTTCTTAACCTTTGGTTCTGAGAGTGAATTGATCAGAGTGTGTCAGAATATTTACAAATATAAAAATCCTGGGCAACTCTCTGAGCATAATGGATACAAAGTAAATGAAATGAAGGATGGCTCTAGAATTGTCGTTGTTCGTCCCCCTTTTTCAGAATCATGGGCTTTTTTTGTCAGGAAATTTGATACTCAAAGTGCGACACTAGAACAACTGATTAATCCGAATATTGTAAATCGTGAACTATCGATAAAGCTATTATCATTCCTTATAAAAGGTGGACGAGTCACTGCGATTACGGGGTCACAAGGTAGTGGGAAAACGACTTTGCTAATGGCTCTAGTTAATTATATTAATGCTTCATACACTTTGCGGGTTCAAGAGATGTCATTTGAGTTGCATCTCCGGAAGATCTACAAATGGAGAAATATTCTGACCATTAGAGAGACGGATACAATCTCAGGCCAAGAAGGACTTGATTTACAAAAGAAAACGGATGGTACCGTGAATATTCTTGGAGAAGTTGCCACAGATCCGGTAGCAGCATGGATGATTCAAATTACTCAGGTTGCAAGTTTATTCACTATATTTACTCACCATGCCAAGACGTTTCCGAATCTCATATATTCCCTTCGTAATTCTTTATTAAAAACAAATATATTTAATGATGAAAAAATAGCTGAAGAAGAAGTTGTTCGAGTCATCAACTTTAATATTCATTTAACGAAAGATCCGGATGGGACAAGAACGATTTCACGAGTTACAGAGTGTATTCCTATGAAGCATGAATCGCTCAAAATAGATTTTGAGAGTATCAATAATCCTGAGGAACGGACCCAAGCGTTCTTTCAAGCGACGACTGAATACTATAATCGCAGTATGGATCGTAAAGTGTTCGATGAATCGAATATTATCGTCTATCAGAATGGTGAGTATATTGCTGTGAATCCAATCTCTGAGAGAAATACAATCGAAATGTTGGAATTGATGTCACCGAGTGATCAAGAAGAATTCCATGAATTCATTAAGGAATTCTGGGGGTGAAAGATAATTGGATATGAAAGAAATTGCACTAATCATCTTATTCGTTTCTATACCAACAAGTATTGTTCTATATATTCTTGTGAAAATTCTAGCTAGAAGAGCAGACAGAAATGGCTTTAGTGAAGTTTTCAAAAGCTATGAGGATCTTGTGGATTCAAATAAACCCAATTGGAAAAAGAAGTTCAACAATTTCATGCAGGATTCATATCATGCTTATTTCAAAATTCCCGTGCTCCGTGCATATGTTCTAAAAATTAGGAGGAGATTACAAGCCATTCATTCCTATGATGAAATGACGATGCGAAGAGAGACTATGAAAATTGTCTTTTCAACACTTGGGATTATGACCACTGCAATACTGATTCTATTGTTATTTAATCAAGATATTACCTTTGTATTTATGCTGTTATTAGCTGCTCTCATTATCAATGGTATGTTGATCGATACTTTCATACATAGAGTTGAGGATAGGTTATTAATTCAACTACGGGATCTGAATAAGGATATTCGATACCATTACCACCAATATGGAATGATTGAAGAAGCTCTTATGGAAGCTGCAGATGCAACAAAATCTGAAGCGGGTCTGCATGCTAGGAAAGTCCATGAGATTATTAAGGATGACAGCGAAAACCCAGAGGACAAGCTTGAAAAGTATTATCAATCTGCTCCTAACCGTTTCTTGAAGTCTTTAGCTGGTCTATCGTATTTAGTAAAGGAGTTTGGAGATAAACAAGTCGATAATGGCTCCCTTTACTTAAACAACTTAAATAAACTTAATGAAGAAATAAATTTAGAAATTTTAAAAAGATCTAAATTGCATTATCTCTTCTCAGGCTTAACTATGATTGCTATAGTACCCATTGTTTTTACTAAACCGATACAACTCTGGGCAAGTAATATGTTTCCAGCCATGCAGGAGTTCTATTCAAGTAAGATGGGGTTTATTATTCAGATACTTTGTTTCGCAATCGTATTTCTGTCTTATGTATTGCTAAGGAAAATGCAAGACCAGCAAGAAGGCACTTATGTCGTCGTTGAGAGGAAACGACCATGGGAAAAAATTGCATTAAAAATACCGATGGTAGATTGGTTCGTATATCGGCTTACACCTTCTAGAAGTACACCTGAGCATTTCAAGATAAGTCGATTATTGAAGGATGCAAATGCGGGTTATCCAATCAACTGGCATTATCTTCATCGATTGATACTCTGTCTCGTTCTTTCAATCGGAATGCTGGGATCCTTTGTGGCAATGCATTTCATTGCTATTAACAATGTGATGAACAACCCTACTTCTAATGGATCATTATTCGGAAAGATGTCGGAGAAAGATCTCCAGGATTCACTTACCCTTACTGAGTTTGATAGCCAGATCATACTTCAGTTGAAGGAGGTGAATAAAGAACACCTAAGGGATCATGTCGTACAGCAAATAAAACAAGATGAGAATATCGCAACTGATGCCACACTTATAAATGCTTCTGTTGAGAGAATTATTGAAAAAATGAATAAGATTGATTCCGAGTATCTAAAATGGTGGGAAATATTGATATGTGTATTGATGGGATCATTTGGTTATCAGATGCCATATTGGATTCTGCTCTTCCAGAAAAAAATGAGAGCTATGGATATGCAGAATGAAGTAGATCAATTTCATACGATTATTGCTATGTTATCTGAAATCGACCGAGTATCGGTTGAGATTATTCTAGAATGGATGGAACGATTCTCATCTATATTCAAAGCTCCGCTACACACTTGTATTATTAACTTCGAGAGCGGAGCTGAACAATCTCTTGAAAAATTGAAGATAGACGCACCTTTTGTACCTCTTGTCAGAACAGTAGAAAGTTTACTGTTAGCTGTTGAGAGAATACCTATCAAACAAGCATTTGATGATCTTGAATCAGAAAGAAACTACAATTATGAGCAACGTAAACTGAATTATGAAAGAATGATTGACTCGAAAGCTAACTGGGGGAGAATCATCGGTTTTTCTCCGCTGTACACCGTTATTTTTCTTTACTTGGTCATCCCACTTATCTATATGAGTTTCACCCAAATGGGAGTCTACTACGATCAAATTAACAAATTATAAATATGTACCTTAAATTATAAGAACTATTAGGAGGAAATATAATGAATAACGCTTCGACTGCTTTAAAAGTATCTGCAGGTATCTTTCTTACCATAGCTTTGATCACCATTGTCGTGGTGCTGTTTATCTCTGCACAAGAGGCAACCAAATCAGCTCAGAATAACTTTGCTGATATTCAGACTGAAATGTCCCAAGCAGCCTTTACGGTTTATGACAATACTACAGTATCCGGGAGTCAGGTGCTTAATGCGCTGCGTAAATTTCAAGATAAAGGTGAATTTGGAGTGCAAGTTGAAACTGGTAAAAGCTTAGTAGGTTCATGGTATTTTGAAAATGTCGAGACAACAGTAGCTGAAGGCACAATAGGATATGGTTCTATAACTAACGGTGCGTCCAGTGATAACATAACAAACGCGAGTAATGAGTCCTCTCCTGATTATATAAATCCATCAGGTAAATTTCTAGCTAAGGTAATTAAAGATAAAAGCGATGTCATCCGTGCTATCACATTTGAACAAAAATAATAAGATTATTACTACTTTGGAAAGGGGATGTGCTTTTCACATCTCCTTTCTGATAAAAAGAAGGTGTTTATAATCGCTTTTGACAATGATGCTTCTGAAGCAATAGGTCTGAGTTTTGCCGTAATGGCTTTTATGGTTTCGCTATCGCTATCATTTTATCTATTTACTACGACAGGGGAAACAATCCAGAAATCATATCAAATGAATTCCAATACGGATAACAATATCCACTCAACACTCAAAGATCCGATAGTTTACTCGGTTAGTGGTGCAGAAGTTAGACAATCACTATACCAAATCCGAGAGATTGGAGTAGATATTGAAGTCAATGGTATTTTGTACTCCAAATCTTTAGATCCTACTGTATTAAATGTCTCATCAATTAACCTAAATCAATATTTTACACCTACATATATAAGAGATAGCACCGGGTTGTTAACGTTGTTGCAATTTAACTAAAGGGGATGTAACGTTTTGTCCAATTCTGTTGCAAAAGTATTTGCAGCGATAATAGCTATAGTTCTTCTTTTCATATGGCCTGTAACAAGTGCCTTGAACAAACAAGACGATATTTCAGAAGTGGTAGTTCTAAATTCTGTGACTCATTTTGTAGATTCTGTTCGTGATAAGGGTTATATAACCCCGACCATGTATACCGAATTTGTGGATCGGATGTCTCTTACAAGAAATATCTATGATATTCAAATGGTTCATAGACATAAAAGATATGATCCTAATTACAGTGATGCAGGTATTTTTCTAGGTGGATATCATGTGAATTATGAAGAATTTTTTAATGCGCAAATAAATGAAAAACTATTTCCTAGGAATTCAACAGAGAATGTAGAATCTCCTAACCGAATATATAAATTTGAAACAGGAGATTTTTTTGATGTAACCGTAAAGAATACCAATCGTACCATGGGAACATTGATGAATGATGTCCTTACAGGTGGTATCAATAACCCTAATGAAAAAATAGTAATTCCGTATGGAGGCATGGTCCTCAATGAAGACTATCATTAAATTATCGATATTTTCAGTACTTATTCTCTTACCCTATTTTATTATTAACAACATTAATCTTGAGCAAAACCGTCAGACGCTTATTATAGAACTTCGATATAATCGGGCAATTGATACAGCCACTCAAGATGCTGCAAGGGCTTTGCTTACGAATAGTAGCCAACGAGATGAATCCCAGTATGAGACATTAAAGAGGGTGAAGATCAATAAAGAAGAAGCGGTAGAGACGTTTTTTAATTCATTGTATTTGAATTTTGGAGTTTTTAACGATACGGCAGGGCAAGGTGTGGTGGACAATTATGTTCCTGTTGTAATGATTGTAGGATACGATGGCTATTATGTTTATTCATGGGATGAATATATCAATGCCTCAGGTGAAAAAGAGATTAAGCATGTGTGGAGTCCCAAGAAACCCTATGATTATGTTGATCAAGACGGTAATACCTTTGCATTTACTTTAGATGATTACGTCGTAGTGAATCGGAATGTAGATCAGAAGTGGGTTGAAGGGTTCAGGAGTGAAATAACTTCAGAGGCTTCTATATCCTTGCTTAATGATTCTGACAAATTCGATCAAGTTCGGAGAACTACCATTGTTAATGCACTTCAACAAGATCTTGAAATGGTTATCAATCAATACAACAGGTATTCGAAGCGACTCGGAGTAGCGTATACCTTTACTATTCCACTTATTAGTGAAGAAGATTGGCATAACACGATCAATGATGTTGGTGTTCTAGCATTTGTTCAAGGTATTCCTATGGGAGAGAAGTATTATAATAACTACGCTTTAGGTGGTAGCCGTATCGTTAAGAAAGAAATATTCAACGGAATTATAGCGAATGGACGTAAATACTATTACTCTCGTAATGCTTGTGTTTCTACTTTCACGACGGAGGAAATGTTCACCTCTGAACGTGATGCAGCGTCTAGTGGATATATTCCTTTGGATTGTACGGTGGGCTATCGATATTGAAGTTGTTATTCTCCACTATTAAGTATAATCCCTAATTATCCGTAATTATGGTATATAGTAAAATATAGACAATTTATTAGGGGATATTCACGATTTTAATATTAAATTCAAGGGGGAAACAATCAATGAAAAAGAAAACCATATTTACTATCCTTTTAACTTCTATAGTTTTAGGAGGAGCTTTCACTATTGTGAACAGCAAATACATAGCAAATGCTGAACAGACTTCTAATGTTCAATTATCCGATATTGAGACACATTGGGCAAAAGGTACGATCAACAAAGCGGTTCAACTCGGATATACCGCAGGCTATCCAGATGGCACATTTAAGCCGAATTCTAATGTAACGCGTGCTGAGTTCATCAAGATGACGGTAGAAGCTTTGAAATTACCTGTAGAGACAAATACCGGAGGGGCTTGGTATGAAATCTACGTTAATTCGGCTAAGAAAGCAGAGTTAGTTGTCACATCTGACTTCAAAAGTGGTGACTTGAATTCACCGATGACCAGAAAAGAAATGTCTCGACTAGCTGCGAGAGCGATAGCTGAAAAAACAACAGATGATACCAAATGGATGTATCTAGCAACCAAGAATGGCCTGATCACTGGGCTTGGTGCAGGTGAACTTGGTGAAACCAAAAATACTACACGTGCTCAGTCTGTAACGATCATCGATCGTATATTAACGGTGAATGCTGGTGGTACGCTTCCAGTAGATAAGTATGCTGTGGCAAGTGCCGAAGTGGTATGGCATGGTACGAATATATTCACAGTGATGCCCGAAGTGTTCACATCTAATGACCCTACCAAAAAAGATCAAGATGCAGAACTCTGGAAGAAAGATTTGATGAAGATTACTTCAAAAGATGGTGATTGGAGTGGGGAAGTATATTCCGTCATCGCGATTGATCTAGCAGATCCCAGTGATCCTAACTTGAAATTGATACCCCCAATTTCAAAGTTGAAATGGCAGAATAACTCATCCACATCTTTAGCTGAGGGTATCCCTGTTTCTAAATGGAAAGACAGTTATTTAATCTATTATAATAATGAAATTATATATAACAAGGCCCCTAAACATTATGCCTCATATCTAAAACATGTTCCTTTGTCTTTTACTGGAACAACTAATGATCGAATGGCATTTAGAAATGGAACTTTAAACAGAGTAGCCTTTGTATTTAAAGATACTCCGCTAGATCAGCCGATTTTCCTATTGCCTAAAAAGGGTTGGTCACAGAACAGTAGACTGAAAATAAAAATTTCTGCACCAGCAGTATCGAGTTACTTCGTTGCTGAGAATTACTTGTTAGAAATTGATGGACCGTATTATAAAAAGTATTAAAGGTGGGGGTAGTCATTGTTTAATAAGAAAAAATTAACATCTATCTCTATGGTGTTGTTAATATTACTTACAAGCCTGAATGCTTTATTTTCAGTACCTAGTAATGCAGCAGGTACTGAAACCTTATTCAAAACAGAAAATATAGAATATAACGCAGTAGATACTTTGAGATCACATCAGTCCGTCTTTTATAAGAAAAAAGTAATTACTACTAAACCAATCGTTGTTGATGCTGGTCCCGGTAAAATAATAACTAAAATTGTTTTGAAGAAGGACGGACAAGCACTCCCGCCAATTACTGTAAATGCCAGAACGTATAATAATACACTGAATTTAAATGGGGAAGCTGTTCCAGTTAAATCTATTGAAAATACACCAAATGGTACATGGATTGCTTGGTCAAGAAGTATCGCGGGTACAAGTTGGATACCTGGTATTAGTGTAAATGATTGGGGTATAATAGGGAACTCGAATACTGGCAGTGAGGAATTTAATGGCGTTGTTAAAGATAAATGGCCGGGGAAAATAGTATACATGAACCTGCCATATAGTAGAAACAAGGCATATGAAAGCATTGGTCCTGTTGATTATGGTAGTTTTGCTACCACCTACATTGATTCTGAAAATTTGGGCTCTTTCAACCCGTTTCAACCTGATATTAATATAAAGGTTCTTGATGGAGAAACCGTAGTAGGTTCAGAAGCAAGTGGCGTAGTTGATGATTCGACAGTTCTAACTGGAATGGAAGTAACCGATTTAAATACAGTAAAAATTAGGTTTACTCAAAACTATGATCATGAAGGAGTCAGAGTTTTATTAGGTGGAAATGGGTCCGCAGCTATGATGTATTATTTTGCTAAATATACTTTCGACATCAAATCCTTTACCTATCGGTATCCGGACGAATATGAAGTTTATACAAAGGATGACGATGGTACCACCATACCAGGACCAGATCCAGGTGTACCAACCAATCCTGGTGGTGGAATAGGATCTTGCACTGCAAGCATTGGTTCACCATCAGAAGTCTCTGCACCACAAACAAGTGTTATGAGTCCGGCTTCATCAGGAGAAGTTAAAGCAGATGATCCGAACAACGCACCTTATAGCTTTGACGTAGGAAAAGGTATCCCTACCTCTGAAAACCTATATGCCAATACAATAGGCTACAATTATTTGTTCCAACATACGTTTGCAAATTTAGCAGGGAAAATCACTTACTCCTGTAACGTAAATGTAGAATACGTTCTGAAATGGAAAGAGCCCCAACCACCAGTACCAGGTCCTGATGGTAAACCGGTTCCAGTGGCTCCCATTGAAAAGTCAGACAATGAATCGAAATCTTACTCATTTACCTTTACAAAAGATTACTCCTACTGGAATATTAAAAATTTAGAAGTCTACGAAATCGAAAAATCAATCATGAGAAACTATGCAATACCGAATGGTGAGGTAACACTAACACCATCGAATTATACCCCGCCGGCTCTCATTTCTTCACATAGTGATACGGTTGAAGATCATGTTAAAGCACAAGAAACAGGAGGAATTGATTATAGTCCACCAGATGTTATAGGTGGGACTTCCAGACCCTCTCCACCAGATGATACGGGCCTTCTCAAAGGTATGGCTGAAGGCCAAACAGATGATCCTTTAGTGAAAAATGATAAAGTAGATTTTAATGGGCAAAAAATAATGGATGATACAGAAGTCGTTAAAACGGGTCCAACACCTTCGAAGATTCCTAATCCAACCATGATAAACAACCGAGTTTTATACAAAAATGCACTTCTGATCTCAAATTCTTTACTGAACAAACTTAATACAATAAGTACTGGAACGATTTATTATAAGTTGCTTCCACAGAACATTAATGGGGGATCTGATAAACAGTTTCCAGTTGATCCTATCAATACTGTAACTGTTCATACACCTACGGTTGTTTATGCAGATGCATCGGATGATGTTGCACATAATCAAAAAACGGTTCCAAACTACTCGCGGAGAGCTTTTATTCTGGATCGACCATTTACGGTTACCATTCCAACAAGTGGTCAACATCGAAACATTCCCGGATATGGAAATCGAGATTTCGCTAAATATATTAAGACGAAACAGGTGCGATTTGAATTTGATGTCTATTCATCTGACAAATCTATATTTTATCCAAAAGATACTTGGATCACAATTCCCGTAAATCAATTAACTACAGCGTTCTATACTCCTGTGTGGGTAGATGAAGGGAATTATACCGTTTACTTTAGAACTTTTGCAGAGAATTCTCCATCAGCAGGCTTCACTACCGAATCGGAAGCAAATCTCAACTTAGATAACCATGTTGCTACAGATACTGTCCCCGTAGAAGTGATTGGTAGATTATATGATTTCCGTATAACGGATATTGCCGATCCTAACTGGGAAGCCGTATTTCGAACATCTAGGGGAAATAGTACCTCTAAGGGTATATCATATACAGTTGGCTCAAAGGGAATAGATAGTGATCCCAACGGATCATTGGCTCCGTATGTTCTACCTATTCTCCGCGGAAGTCATCCAGTTGCTAGTTACAAGACCATGTCTGTCAAAACGGGTTATCATTTTAAATTTGATCTGAAGAGTAAAGGGAATATGTTCGGAGATAAGGATGCGATTCGGATCACACCGACGTTTTATTTCCAAGACAAGAATGCAACAACTCCCGCCAAAAGAATAGAAGTAGATCTTTACTATCATTCGGATACTGAAAAGTTTGTGAAAATCGGATCAGCATCTGATCAGGAACGTCGAAATATAACTCTTAATACGCGCTTACGTAATGTTCCAGTTACAGACATTGTCAACACTGCAGGCACGATATACGATATGAATATAGGTTGGTCAATAACAAGATCCCAGTATTTATCTGCTTTCCAAAAAAGAGCAACAGAAGCTACGTATGTAGGTGGATATGATATACAACTCCTTCCATCCCCACTACGTACATTTATAAACACATTCAGCAGACCTGGAAATGCTAGTGCTAGCCCTGCTAGAACGAATGCTTCAATACAACAGTGGTATGGAGAATATAGTTTGCCAGCAGCTGTCTATGTTGTTGAAAAAGGAACTGACTTAGCCTCTTATGGCAGAGCTAACAGACTAGATGAAAAATCGCCAATTTTCTTACGTAATGGGTATATATCCGTTAATTTCAATATTGAGACCATCCGAAATGCTGACATTAACCATCCGCATCTTCAATATATCCATGCACCATTAGATAATCAGTGGTGGGACATGGAAGGATTTGATGGAACAGATGGGGTGAGAGATCGTGTAGTGACTGATCCGTATGGTGTTCAGTACATGCTGCAAGATGGTGATGTAGTCTACTATGATGGTAATCAATCCTCATATGATGATTTTGAGATAAATGGAACTCACTAATAACTATTTCTGGACTTTTTCAGTGGTCTCCCTCTTGGGAGGCTCTTTTTGTAGCGCAGATTTAACATTGGGATAAATAATATGTACAAAATTTTCTTCTATCGGTGAACCTTCTATTTATGTTATAATCAAATTTTGTTGGCCGGCTATTAGAGATAACATGATTTTTACAATAGATAGGAGTTAGAGATTAGAAATGAGTTTATTAACTGTAGAGGATCTCTCCCACAACTTCGGAGGGCGTACGTTGTTTAAAGATGTTTCTTTCCGTTTGTTAGAAGGGGAACACGTAGGTATTGTTGGTGCCAATGGAGTTGGTAAATCAACAATGATGAATATTTTAACGGGTAAACTTCTTAAAGACAGTGGAAAAGTGGAATGGACTCCTCGAGTTCATTTTGGTTACTTAGATCAGCATACCAAGTTGACTCCAGGTAAAACTATTCGTGATGTGCTCAAAGATGCTTTTTTACCTCTTCTTGAACTTGAGAAGGAAATGACAGAGATTACGAACAAGATGGGTGAAGCAACACCAGAAGAGTTAGAAGTATTACTTGAACAAATGGGTGATATTCAAGAACAGTTAGATATCGGTGATTTCTATATGCTTGATGTTAAAGTTGAAGAAATGAGCCAAGGGCTAGGACTTAATGCTATTGGTTTAGATCGCGATGTAACTTCTTTAAGTGGTGGACAGCGGACGAAGGTATTACTTGCGAAGTTACTGCTTGAGAAACCAACTGTGCTATTACTTGACGAACCTACGAACTATCTAGATGTAGAGCATATTGAGTGGTTGACACAGTATTTGAAGAATTACCCACATGCCTTTATCTTGATTTCTCATGATACAGATTTCATGAATCAAATAGTGAATATCATCTATCATTTGGAATTTACTAAATTAACTAGATATACAGCCAATTATGAGAAATTTCTTGAGATGGCTGATATGAATAAGAGTCAGCATATTGACGCATATGAGAGACAGCAAGAACTTATTAAGAAGCAGGAAGACTTTATCGCGCGGAATAAAGCACGTGCTTCTACTTCTAAACAGGCGAAGAGTCGTGAGAAACAACTAGGTCGATTGGATCGAATTGAAAAACCAGAGGAAGCTGCCAAGCCTACATTCCACTTTAAGGAATCAAGAGCAAGTTCTAAGACAGTATTCGAAGGTATTGATTTCGAAATTGGTTATAGTCATCCACTATTGCCTAAGATGAGTATGGTGATTGAACGGGGCGATAAAATTGCGATCGTTGGGTGTAATGGTGTAGGTAAGTCTACATTGCTCAAAACGATTCTCGGTAAAATACCTACGTTAAGTGGTCGAACATACCTTGGTGAGTATTTGCAGCCAGCATACTTCGAGCAGGAAGCGATTGCTGCTAAGATCACGCCTCTTGAGGATGTGTGGAATGAATTCTCATCACTCACTCAAAGTGAAGTGCGTTCACATCTAGCACGTGTTGGTCTGAAGAATGAACATATTACCCGTCCATTAAGTATGTTGAGTGGCGGAGAGCAAGCCAAGGTGCGTATATGTAAGTTAATGATGCGTGAAGCGAATTGGATTCTATTCGATGAACCTACGAACCATTTAGATATCATTGCTAAAGCTGAATTGAAGCGGGCTCTAACAGAATTTAAAGGAACTATCGTGCTAGTATCCCATGAGCCTGAATTCTATGAAGACTGGGTAACAAAAGAATGGAATGTAGAAGAATGGGCATCTAAAACGAAATAATATTGATTGTTAAGTATATTAAAAAGGTTGCATATTATAATCCATTCCTGGAGAAAAGGGATGGATTTTTTTGTGTGGAGCAAGCTAAGGATTGTGTAATACGTTTCATCATACCACTGGGAAATTGGTGAGTGCACATGGCTAATATCATCCTGTATGTGAATTATGAAAGCGAAACTGCTCTCACGACTATAGAGGCATTAAGAATAGAACAATATGAAGTGGTTGAGGTTGAACATGACCAAGAGGCTTTGTCTTTCATTGAAAATAATGAGACCATTAATATGGTCATACTCGATTATGGAAAGAGTAGAGATGAGTATTCTGTGATCAGACCCATGAGGGCGAGAATAAAATTTTTTCCGATTATGGTTCTTTCTCATATGGAGTTAGACGAAAATGTTGTGAATGCCTTTAGGTTAGGAGCAAATGAATATATCAATAAACCTGTTGTGAACGATATTTTATTGCTCCGCATACTTAATATTTTTAACCTTTTATCAATTAAACAGCTTGAGAATTACTTACCAATTCAAATTGGTGAACTCCATATTGATCTTAGAAGTCGTCAAGTTATGCGTAATTTACAGGCTGTTGTTCTTACTCCGAAAGAATATGATTTAATGTTATATTTAGCGAGACATGTCAATCAAGTATGTAGCAGAGATCAAATATTGAAAGAAGTGTGGAAGTACGAATATGCAATGGGTACAAATGTGGTTGATGTCTATATCCGTTATTTAAGATTGAAGATCGATAAAGGCCATCGGGATAAAATGATTCATACTTTGCGTGGAGTAGGTTATATATTGAGAGTGAATTGAGTATATCAAAAACGAACAGCTGACATTATTAACTGTCAGCTGTTCAGAATATCAATATATTTATGAGTTGATTGAATAAGGATTCATTAAGTTTTAAAGAACACGACGTGCTTTGACGTATGTTTTCTTCCAATGTGCTTTGTTAATATTTGTGATCATAACACCAGGTGAGCCATAAGTGTGAAGCATGTTACCATTTCCGATATACATTCCTACATGAGTTATATTCCTACCTGTGGATCTACTTCCAGTAGAGAAGAATAATAAATCTCCCTTTTTTAGGTTTGCTTTAGAAACAGCGACTCCTTTTTTTGCCTGAGCTGCAGAAGTACGGGGTAAAGTAACACCGAACTTACCATAGATTCGTTTCATCAGAGATGAACAATCAAAGTATCTTGTCGTTGATGTTGAAGCACCAAATTTATATGGAACCCCTAAGAATGACTTACCATAATTAATAATCTTATTAGCCTTCGTTGTTGATGCAGTTGCAGTAGTAGCAGCTTCAGCTACCGGGTTAGCTATGGTGACAGCACCGCCAAGTGCTAATGTTGAACAAATTCCTACGATTGCTAATCTATGAGTCCATGTCTGTCTTGTCATGTTGTAATACCTCCATAGTTGGTTTCTAGTAGTGATGATTCTGGGCTCGGAAGTTAGTATAACAGTTTTGTAACCAACCAAATAAAGGAATATGATATAAAAAGATGAATATACCAAGGTTTAAACGTACTCTATTAAAATTTGATTAAAAATATTGAGAAATAATAGAAAAGAAAAATATTGAGACATAGAAAAGCCGAAAACCTAGGTGGGATAAGGTTTTCGGCTCAATGAAATCTCAATTAATTGTTACAATCTTGTAATCATTAATCTTTACTTTGAATGACGAGTAATGAACCTGATCTGACAGAGATATGACCTGTACTCGTAGAAAGACGATTGCTAATACCTAGGGATTGTCCGATGGTTAGAGTTGCATTGTATAATGGGTAAACGAAACCCTCAAGTGTAATTCCTGTCACTTCAGGTGTCATGGGCAAAAGGGAGATGTAATCATAACCTTGATTTGTGACCATAAGAGTAGAATCAGTCATTGTAATATAATTATGATTGTCTAGAATAGCAAATGGAATCTGATGCTCTAAAGCTTTACTTAGCAAATGAATATTAGCTAAAGTGTGATCAATACGTGTGCCTGTAGCTCCGACTAGCAAGATATGAGTAGGATGTTGTTCCAGAGCTAATTCAAATGCAAGTTCGGTATCCGTAAGGTTTTTATCAAAAGCATCACAAGCTAGGGTAGAACCGCTAGATGCAGTAACTAGTTGCTGCTCTTCGGCTGTTATAGAATCAAAATCCCCAACAGAAAGATGTGGATGGACGTTGTTATGTATTAGAAATAAGGCACCTTTGTCAGCACCAATTATGAAGTCATCTGCTTGAATTTCATTTAGGAACTCTGGATGAAGATGACCACCCGAAAAAATGATTACTCGTTTCTGTTTCATATATGTATATAATCCTCCAGTTGGTTTAACTTAAGATTTGCTTGAACTTAGTATAATTGAGAATAGAGGGTTGTACAAATATAAAGTATTGTTGGTACAATGAGATTTGATAATAGACAAAAAGGATGGGAAATATGATTAACGTACTGTTTGTTTGTTTAGGTAACATTTGCCGATCACCTATGGGTGAAGCCGTTCTACGTAATAAAATAAAGAACAGAGGATTAGAGAGCCAAATTTTAGTTGATTCTGCGGGAACTGGAGATTGGCATATTGGTCATCAGCCTCATGAAGGAACAAGGAAGCTACTAGATGAGCGTGGAATAAGTTATGAAGGCATGGTAGCGCGTCAGGTAACAAGTCAGGATTTCATTGAATTCGACTATGTTATATGTATGGATCAATCCAATTTGACTAATCTGCGAAAATTGATAGGTGGAGATGAGGCTACTATCGTTAGTTTTATGGATTTATTGCCTTCAGAGACCTTACGTGAAGTACCAGATCCTTATTACACAGGTAATTTCGAAGAAGTATATGCGCTAATGGATGCAGGGTGTGCTGTATTACTAGACAAGATTGTGAGTGAAAAGTTATAATTTAACAGATGGGCATGTCTAGGCATGCCACTTTTCGACATTATTTTGTAAGCGTAAACATAATTGTAATTTAAAATGAACCCTAACTTCTCTGATAGTTGGAGGATGTTAGGATTCACATATGGGAGGTGGAATAAACCTTATTCTTCGAAAAAATATAGTAAAGCTTCAGGTAATTCCTTTTGCCAGAATCCCCAAAGATGTTTGCCATCTTTTTCTTGGTAATGGACTTGTGCTCCACGAGCTTGCAATAGATTTTTCGTATCTTTATTAAGTTGGACAAAATCGTAGGTACCTGTATCTGTTTGGAATTCATTTTCCTGCAGACCCACAATCATATAGATGTCTAACCATGATAAGTCCTGCTCCATAGCGATGATTTCTTGGGAAGCTTCATAATATGCACCCGACAGACTCATAACACGTGTGAACAAATGTGGGTATAGAAGTGCGATATGTAGTGAAACACTGCCACCTAATGAGTCCCCTGCTATAACAGTTTCAGCTGGGTTGGTTCTTACGGGATATTTCTGACTCACATAGGGAATAATTTCTTCAGCGAAGCATTTTACATAGGATTGAAATCTACTCCCAAAAGGTGCATATTCAGCAGTTCGCACTGAGGTATCTACTTCTACTCCTACAATGATAAATGGTTCTGCTCCTTCGTCTAGAATAATACGATTTGCGATCGTAGCAATTCTTCCGAAATTGAAGAATTCTTCACCATCTTGGCAATATATAACGGGGTAGCTCACGACTTCGTTATAGCCTGGTGGAAAATATATACGAAGGTTACGGGTTTCATTTAGGTGAATGCTGTTTATTTGATCTTTAACAATGGTCCGTTTCAAATAACGGGAGTCTGTCATATTGGATCACCTTTTCTTGGATTTTGTTGTTAATATACCATCTACTAATAAGCTAGTACACATTTGTGATCTTTCTCATGGATGTTTATGGATTTGTTAAAACTGTTATACAAATTATGTTATCCTGTTATACATACAAATATCAAAAGAAAATGAAATCAATAGGTAATTTCCTTTGACGGACGTATAGAACAGGTGTATAATAATCCTATAACAGGTGCACATGATAATCAAATTTTTTTATTGAGGTGAAGAAAATGAGTAAGGTTCCTTATGAAGTGTATACAGAGGAAGTTGAGGCACTATCCGTTCTTTCTCCAGAAGGTGAAATTGTTAATGAAAAAATGATGCCAAAGCTTACTGATGATCAATTGAAAGAAATAATGTACCGTATGGTATTTACTCGTACTTGGGATGATCGCGCAGTAAATTTAGGTCGTCAAGGCCGTCTTGGTTTCTACGCTCCAGTATCTGGACAAGAAGCAACAATGGTTGGTAGTGAATTTGCTCTTCAAAAAGAAGATTTTGTATGCCCGGGATATCGTGATATTCCACAGCTAGTATGGCATGGTTTGCCACTTTATCAAGCTTTCCTATATTCTCGTGGTCACCAACATGGAGGTCAAATTCCAGAAGGTGTTAACGTACTAATGCCACAAATTATTATTGGAGCACAAATCCTTCATGCAATGGGTATTGCAATGGGATTCAAATTGAAGAAACAAAAACAAGTAGCAATTGCGTACACAGGTGACGGTGGTTCATCTGAAGGTGATTTCTACGAAGGTTTGAACTATGCAGGCGTATTTAAACTTCCTGTTATTTTCTTTGTTCAGAATAATGGCTATGCCATTACAACACCATTCTCGAAACAAACAGCTGCACTATCTATCGCGCATAAAGCAGTAGCTGCTGGTATTCGTGGTATTAAAATTGATGGTATGGACGTATTCGCTGTAATTAGTGCTGTTCAAGAAGCTGCAGAACGCGCTCGTAATGGAGAAGGTGCTACATTGATTGAAGCTGTGACTTATCGTTTCCGTCCACATTCCTTGTCCGATGATGCTAGTAAATATCGTACAAAAGAAGAAGAGACTCAGTGGAGTGAAAAAGATCCAATTTCACGCTTTGCTAAATATCTAGAGAAAAAAGGTCTTTGGACTGAAGAAGATACTGCTCGTGTAAGAGAAGAAGCAAAAGCGAAAGTAAATGATGAAATCAAAAAAGCAGAAAAAGTTGAAAAAATGACGATTTCTGGTTTGATCGATAGTATGTTTGAAACAACACCAAAATATCTTGAAGAACAAAAAGCTGATTTTCTATAAAAAATTATTAATTAATGAAATATAAAGCAAGTAATTGACTGTTAATGTTTAAGGAGGAAATGGAACAATGGCACAAATGAACATGAAAGAAGCGATTCGCGATGCGATGCGCGTTGAATTGGAGCGTGACCCCAATGTACTCATCTTCGGTGAAGATGTAGGGAATGTTGGTGGTGTTTTCCGTGTAACAGAAGGCTTGCAAAAAGAATTCGGTGAAGATCGTGTAATGGATACTCCACTAGCTGAGTCAGCAATCGGTGGTATGGCGGTTGGGCTTGGAATTCAAGGATTCCGTCCGATTGCAGAAATTCAATTTATTGGATTTATCTTTGAAGCGCTGGATCAAATGTTGATTCAGGCAGCACGTATGCGCTACCGTTCAGGCGGACGCTATACATCACCAATCGTTTTCCGTACTCCTTTTGGTGGTGGTGTTAAAGCCGCAGAACTTCATACAGATTCTCTGGAAGGTTTGATTGCTCAAACTCCGGGTATAAAGGTAGTAGTACCTTCCAATCCGTATGATGCAAAAGGTTTGTTGATTGCTTCGATTCGCGATAATGATCCTGTATTCTTCATGGAACATTTGAATTTGTATCATGCTTTCCGTGCTGAAGTACCAGAAGGTGAATATACCGTTGAATTAGGTAAAGCTAATATCGTTCGTGAAGGTTCCGATGTAACTATTATTTCTTATGGGATGACAGTGCATACTGCAACTAAAGCGGCTGATGAATTGGAAAAGAGCGGAATTAAAGCTGAAATCATTGATCTACGTACATTGAATCCTCTTGATATTGATACGATTGTTAATTCTATTAAGAAGACAAATCGTGCGATTGTAGTTCAAGAAGCTCAAAAGAGTGCAGGAATTGCAGCTGAAGTTATTGCACAAATTAATGAAAGAGCTATTCTTCATCTTGAAGCTCCAGTTCTTCGTGTTGCAGGACCAGATACGGTTTATCCATTTGCACAAATCGAAGAATCATGGCTTCCAACACCTGCGCGTATCATCACTGCTGTAAACAAAGTGATGGAATTTTAATATAGTTGTCAGTCACAAATCTAGGAGGTAAGAACATTGGCTAAATTTGAATATCGATTCCCAGAATTAGGTGAAGGCCTACATGAAGGTGAAATTATTAAAATGCATATCAAAGTTGGTGATAAAGTCACTGATGATGATATCGTCATGGAAGTTCAGAATGATAAAGCAGTCGTTGAAGTTCCTTGTCCAGTGAATGGTACGGTACTTGAGGTATTTACCAAAGACGGTCAAGTATGTCGTGTAGGTGAAGTGGTAGCTATCATTGATGCAGAAGGCGATGTGCCTGAGCAAGATGAACCAGCAGCAGAACAATCTGTACCAGCACCAGTAGCTACTCAATCTGCACCAGCAGCAAATTCTGGATCGGTTAATTTTGAATATCGTTTCCCAGAACTAGGCGAAGGCTTGCATGAAGGCGAAATCATTAAAATGCATATCAAAGTTGGTGACAAAGTCACTGATGATGATATCGTCATGGAAGTACAAAATGATAAAGCCGTTGTTGAAGTTCCTTGTCCAGTGAACGGTACAGTACTTGAAGTACTTACCAAAGACGGTCAAGTATGTCGTGTAGGTGATGTAGTGGCTATTATAGCTGCTGAAGGAGAAGTGCCTGAGCAAGAAGGTGCGCATGCTGCACAAGAAGTAGACACAGCAAAAGGCAGTGCGAATACAACTGCTACAGCAACTCCAGTAGCTGCTCCCAATAAAGATGTTCTAGCTACACCTAGTGTGCGTAAATTTGCTCGTGAGCAAGGTGTGAATATCTCTAACGTTACTGGGTCAGGTACAAATGGTAAAATCACGAAAAAAGATGTTGAATCCTTCATGAGTGGTGGTCAAGCAACTGCGGCACCAGCAGCATCGGCAGCGCCAAGTGCAGCTAAAGATGCGGCAACTACAACTGCTCCAGCAAAAGCGGCTTCAACAACTGCGGTTGCGAGTAATGCGAATCTTGATGAAGAACGTGTACCATTCAAAGGAATTCGTAAAGCAATCTCTAATGCGATGGTTAAATCTGCTTACACAGCACCACATGTTACGATTATGGATGAAGTAGACGTAACTGATCTAGTAGATTTCCGTACTCGTATGAAACCAATCGCTGAGAAAAAAGGAATCAAAGTAACTTATCTTCCATTTATCGTAAAAGCATTGGTTGCGGCAAGTCGCCAATTCCCTGCACTTAACGCGATGATTGATGAAGAAAGTAATGAAATTGTATATAAGAAGTACTATAATATCGGGATTGCAACAGATACACCAAATGGCTTGATTGTTCCAGTTATTAAAGATGCTGATCGTAAGAGTATCTGGATGATTGCGGAATCTATTGCTGATCTTGCAATTCGTGGACGCGATGGTAAATTGAGCGCGAACGAAATGAAAGGTAGTACCATTTCAATCTCCAATATTGGTTCTGCTGGTGGTATGTTCTTTACACCAATTATTAACTTCCCTGAAGTTGCTATCTTGGGTGTAGGTCGTATTTCTGACAAACCAGTAATTAAGAATGGTGAAATTGTTGCAGCGAAAGTTATGGCATTGTCCCTAAGCTTTGACCATCGTATTATTGATGGCGCGACTGCACAACATTTCATGAACTACATTAAATCGCTTCTCGCTAATCCCGAGTCGCTAGTTATGGAGGTTTAATCATGGTCGTAGGAGACGCTTCTTTAGATATCGATACATTAGTCATAGGTGCAGGTCCTGGTGGTTATGTAGCAGCAATTCGTGCTGCTCAATTGGGACAAAAGGTATTAATCGTTGATAAAGATGAAGTTGGTGGTGTATGTCTTAATCGTGGATGTATTCCTTCCAAAGCTTTGATTGCAGCAGCTCATCAATATGAGTCTGCACAACATGGTGAAGCTTTTGGTGTAACGGCTGAAAACGTGAAAGTGGATTTCGGAAAAACACAAGCTTTCAAAAACAGTGTTGTTAAGAAATTGACTGGTGGCGTTGCTGGATTACTCAAAGGTAACAAAGTAGAAGTATTCAATGGTGAATGTATGTTCATCAATGAAAACGAAGCACGTGTCTTTAACGAACACGAATCTCCACGTTACCGTTTCAAGAACTGTATTATTGCTACAGGTTCTCGTCCAATTGAACTTAAGCCATTTCCTTTCGGCGGACGTATCATGTCTTCGACAGAAGCATTAAATCTTCCTGAAATTCCAAAGAGCATGATCGTTATCGGTGGTGGATATATTGGAGCTGAGCTTGGCCAAATGTTCTCCAAATTCGGTACGAAGATTACAATCATCGAAGGCCTAGAATCCATTCTTAATGGTTTCGATCCAGATATGACGAAGATGGTTGTGAAGAGTATGGAAAAAACAGGTGTTGAGATTATTACCAATGCTAAAGCAGAAGGTGCTACACAAACAGATAAAGATGTAACAGTCAAATATTCTGTTGGTGGAGAAGCCAAAGAAGTAACTGCTGATTACCTTCTAGTTACTGTAGGACGTCGTCCTAATACAGATGGTGAACTTGGTCTTGATCTTGTAGGAATCGAAATGACCGATCGTGGATTGGTAAAAGTAGATCATCAAGGTCGTACGAACTTCCCACATATCTTCGCTATCGGCGATATCGTTGCAGGTCCTGCACTTGCGCATAAAGCTTCATACGAAGGTAAAGTAGCTGCTGAAGCTATAGCGGGTCACACTTCTGTTGTAGATTACAAATGCATCCCTGCAGTAGCATTTACAGATCCAGAGTGTGCAAGTGTAGGTTATACTGAGAAAGAAGCGAAGGAAAAAGGCTATAAAGTTGTTGTAGCTAAGTTCCCATTTGCCGGTAACGGTCGTGCTTTATCTCTGAATAGTCCTGATGGATTTGTTAAATTGATTTCTGAAGAAGGTACGGATCTTGTACTAGGTTGCCACATTGCTGGTCTTGAAGCTTCTAACTTGATTGCTGAACTTGGTTTAGCTATCGAAATGGGTGCAACTCTTGAAGACATCGCTCTTACCATCCATGCACATCCAACCCTTGGAGAAATCATCATGGAAACTGCTGAGTTAGGTCTTGGTAATCCAATTCACATGATTGCCCCGCGTAAGAAATAATAAGATAAAAGTTATTTTATCTATCATTATAAATGAGGCTGTCCCAAAACCATGGAAATGGCTAGGGATAGCCTCTTTTGTGCAAATATAAGTAAGGCATGTATTGAGATTATCTACTAATAGCTATAATAAATGTTGTATAGTAGGGATATAGAAAAATTGTGAGGTGTTATTTCATTATGAAGAATTATTTAGAATTGTTACAAGATATATTAGATCAAGGTACAAGCAAAGAAGATCGAACAGGTACAGGTACTGTGTCCGTATTCGGTCGTCAGCTCCGGTTCGACTTAGCCAAAGGATTCCCACTTTTAACAACAAAAAGGGTTCATATTAAATCAGTCGTTCATGAACTACTGTGGTTCTTAAGTGGGGATACGAATATAAAGTATTTGAAAGACAATGGCGTATCGATTTGGGATGAATGGGCCGACGAGAATGGTGAATTAGGCCCTGTATATGGCTCGCAATGGAGAGCATGGGAATCAGCTGAGGGAAAGAAAATAGATCAAATTGCTAATGTCATTGAATCGATTAAGAACAATCCAGATTCAAGACGTCATATTGTGAGTGCTTGGAATGTGGGTGAAATCGATAATATGAAGTTACCGCCTTGTCATTTTATATTTCAATTCTACGTGGCTGGAGGTAAACTCTCTTGTATGCTTACCATGCGTTCTGTAGACACCTTCTTAGGTCTTCCATTTAATATTGCTAGTTATGCGTTACTAACACATATGGTGGCACAACAGTGTAATTTAGAGGTCGGAGAGTTTATATGGTCTGGTGGAGATGTTCATATTTATTCAAATCACATGGACCAAGTTCAGACACAGTTGCAACGTGAACCTTATGAACTACCAACGTTAAATATAAGACGCAAACCGGATTCAATCTTTGACTATCATTTCGAGGATTTTGAATTCAATGATTATAAACATCATCCTGGAATTAAAGCACCAGTAGCCATTTAGAAAGGAGGCAGAATAATGTCTATTACCATGATTTGGGCGATGGATCGTAACGGTGTGATGGGGAAGGATAATGGGCTACCTTGGCGTTTGCCACGAGATATGGCTTTTTTTAAGCAAGAAACTATAAATAAGCCTATTGTCATGGGTAGGAAAACATGGGAATCCTTTAATGGTAAACCATTAAAGGATCGGATAAATATAATTATGACTCGTGATCAAACATACGAGGTACAAGGGGCTCATGTGATACATACCGTGGAAGATGCGTTAAATTATGCAAAAGACGCGGATCTTATGGTTATAGGTGGTGCTCAGATTTACACCCAATGGTTACCTTATGCTGATCGTCTTCTCGTTACGAGAATTGATGAGGAATTTGAAGGTGATATTACTTTTCCTGAGATAGATTGGACCGCCTGGACTTTAACCGATAGAACTAAAGGTATACAAGATGAGCAGAATCCATACGAGTATTATTTCTGTACTTACTTGCGAAAATAATACTTCATCGTTCCTTCAGATGTCATGTTAGTGTTAAATAGTACAAAAAATAAGGCTGATAATCCATTAATATAAAAACGCTCAAATGCTAATATAATGTAAACAAATATTTCACATTAAGCATGTATTTATGGATTATCAAGCAGAAACGGCTATGCCGACATATATACACTGACAAGAAGAGAACGGATGGGGGAAAGGAACCATGTCTACACCAACAGGTTTTATGGAATATAGTCGTCAATTACCAATAGATAGAGATCCCCTAGATCGGATTAAAGACTGGGAAGAATTCCATAAACATATGTCTGAAGAAGAACTTCGGACACAAGGTGCGCGTTGTATGGACTGCGGTACACCTTATTGTCACACGGGAATTGATATGGCTGGTGGAACATCTGGTTGCCCAGTAAACAATCTTATACCTGAGTGGAATAATTTAATTTATCGTGGTATGTGGAGAGAAGCTCTTGAACGTCTGCATAAGACAAATAACTTCCCCGAATTTACGGGTAGAGTTTGTCCAGCACCGTGTGAAGGTTCGTGCACAGTTGGATTGATAGGACAACCCGTAACCATTAAAACCATTGAACAAGCCATTATAGATAAAGGATTTGAAGAAGGATGGGTTGTTCCCCATCCTCCAGAGAATCGCACTGGGAGACGTGTAGCTATTGTAGGTTCAGGTCCAGCTGGACTTGCGGCAGCAGCTCAATTGAATAAAGCAGGTCATCATGTGACGGTCTATGAACGTGCTGACCGTATTGGCGGCTTGTTAACATACGGTATACCAGCGATGAAGCTAGATAAAGGTGTGGTGCAACGCCGTGTAGATCTTCTTGAAGCAGAGGGAATCAAATTTGTAACGAACGTTGAGATTGGGGTTAGCATCCCAGCACAGCAATTAGTAGATGATTATGATGCAGTTGTGCTCTGCGGAGGGGCTACGAAACCTCGAGAGTTCAACATTGAAGGTTCTAATCTAAAGGGTGTTCATTATGCGATGACATATTTAAATGGAACTATTAAGAGTTTCTTGGATTCAGATCTATCAGATGGTAACTACATTACTGCTCAAGATAAAGATGTGATAGTGATTGGTGGTGGGGATACAGGTTCAGATTGTGTAGCAACCGCTTTACGTCATGGTTGTAGTAGTATCACACAATTTGGGACACATGAGAAGGCACCTCTTGAACGTGATACATTAGGTAATCCGTGGCCGCAATTTCCGAATGTGTATACTTTAGATTATGCGCAAGAGGAAGCTAAGGCTTTGTACGGACAGGATCCACGGGAGTTCTCGATCATGACGACAAAATTTGTTGGGGATGAATCTGGTCAATTGCAAGAATTGCATACGATACAAATTCAACGGATCGTAGATGAGTCAGGAAGTAAGACTTATCAACAAATACCTGGTACGGAACGTATTTTCAAATCACAAATGGCATTAATCGCTATAGGGTTTGATGGGCCTGAACAGAGTGTAATACAACAATTAGGGCTTGAAACGGATCGTCGCTCGAATGTAAAAGCGCGTAAAGGAGTTTATACTACCAACGTGGACAAAGTATTTGCTGCGGGTGATATGCGTCGTGGCCAAAGCCTTGTAGTGTGGGCTATAAATGAGGGTCGTGAAGTAGCGCGCGAAGTAGATAAGTATCTAATGGGTTCTACAGTACTTGTCTAATCTGTTATAGAATGAATAGTAGGACTGCACCTTTAGCATGGAATATGAGCCATCTAAGGAGAGCAGTCCTACATTTATTTCGGATATATGAGAAAAAGGGGTGCCTCATCAGTAGAATTATCTACTGTTATGCCACCTCTATTTTTGTTTTATCTATTACTATTTGATTATTTGCTGAAATTTTGATTATATACTTCCATCATTTCTTCAAGAGCACTTTTACTAATCATTTTACCTTTGAAATAAACGAGATTCTCAGCTTCACCTGTGAAAATACAAGAAGGTTCGTACTTTTTAAGAATAATGCGATCTCCATCAACGTATATCTCTAGCCCGTCCTTAATATCAATGCCTAGTGTTCTACGTAATTCTATGGGCAAAACAATACGTCCTAGTTCATCTACTTTTCTTACAATTCCTGTTGCTTTTAACATGATAATTTCCCCCTTGTGATATATCGGGACGATTCGACAAATTGAATTCAAATTCGACCTATTATGATATTCTTCTTTTTGAATTTTATTCCTATATATAGCTATTTGTCAACTATTTAGGCATGAAAAAGCAATTAATATTGGTTTAATCTAGGTTGACAGACGAATATAGTTATATAAGGGACTTTATATTTCGACAAAATTCGATATGAATATATGTATATCTAGTAATCATTATGAGTGTTTTCACTTTATATTTAACAAAGCTTAACATAGGTTACTAAAAAGTAATAAAACCATAGTTTACGAAAATTAATAGTTTACATAACTTTAATATGATACGATATAATGTGTTGAATTAAGTAAGTTAGGAGTGACCATCTATTGAAGACACTCATTATTGCGGAAAAACCTGATATGGGTCGAAATATAGCTGCCGCAATTGAGCCCAAAGCAAAAAATCATCGTTCCTACTTGGAAGGTGAACAATATATTATTACATGGGCAATTGGACATTTAATAGGTCTTGCAGAACCTGAAGCATATGATGAAAAATATAAAAAGTGGAATATTAAAGATTTACCTATCATTCCTGAGAATTTCAAACTAATTCCGAACAAGAGAACGATAGATCAACTTAAGGTCATTGATGAATTAGCTAAACGAAGTAACTTACTAGTGAATTCTTGTGATGCTGGAAGAGAAGGACAACATATATTCTCACTTATTCAGCGACATCTGAAGCTAAGTCAGCCTGTCAAAAGACTCTGGATATCAGATTTAACGCCAGAAACGATTAGAAAAGGTTTTGCAGAGTTAAGAGAAGGTGCAGAATATGAGAATCTAACGAAGGCGGCAAGGGCGCGAAGTGAGGCTGATTGGTTGATTGGAATGAATGGGTCACGGGCTTTTACAACGAAGCATAATGTTCTGCTATCCGTGGGACGCGTTCAGACCCCTGTACTTGCGTTAATCTATGATAGGCAGAAACAGATAGATGCTTTTTCCTCATTGAAGTTCTATGATCTTGAAGCTCAATTCACACAAAATGATGTCACCTATAAGGGAATGTGGCAGGGTGAACGAATGACGGACCAGGTTAAAGTTGAGGCTTTAGCTAACAAAGTTAAGGGAAAAGAAGGACACATTTCCTCTTATGAAGTAAAAGAAACAAAAGAGTACCCCAACAAATTATATGATTTGACGCTTTTGCAGCGTGAAGCCAACGGGAAATATTCTTTTTCGGCGAAGAAAACATTAGATATTGCACAGGCGTTGTATGAAAAACATAAAGTGATTTCATATCCACGGACGAATTCTAACTATGTGACTGAGCAGAATATTCCGGAAATGCACAAAACATTAACTGTTTTGCAAGGGACATCTTATGGTGAATGGGTCGCAGGGGCAGATCGGAGTTTAGTTCATAAAGGAAACAAATCCATATGTAATCCCTCGAAGGTGGAAGACCACCACGCTATTTTACCTACCCATCGAAAGGCTAACAATCTTAGTCCAGATGAACAAAAGTTGTATGATCTGATCGTACGAAGGTTTCTATCTCAATTCTATCCAGCGGCTGAATATAAAGTTCATACCGTCTTGACAGAAGTGGAAAAAGAAATGTTCAAAACGACGGTTAAAGAGTTACTAAATTTAGGTTGGAAGATTATTATTGCTGATCAAAAGAAAGATATCGTTAAAAAATCAGCACTCAAGGATAAGGATGAAGAGGACGAAGAGGACAATGAAGTTAATGAACCCTTCAGCATCCAAGCTAAAGAGAAAGTTACGTGTTCAGATGCGTTTATCAAGGAGAAGGACACACAACCTCCTAAGCATTATACAGAAGGGACACTTCTGAAAGCGATGGAAAGCGCGGGTAAACAAATAGAGAATGAAGAATTACGTGATGCAATGAAAGATTCTGGATTAGGAACTCCTGCGACCCGTGCAGCTACGATAGAACGTTTAAAAAGTGTTGGCTACGTAGAAATGCAAGGGAAGAGAATCCAAATCACACAAAAAGGTCGGACCGCTATCGAATTAATTCGTGGAGCTGGCATCGAACTATTAACCTCTCCGGAAATGACAGGGCAATGGGAGCGAAGATTGAATGAGATCGCCCGTGGTTCGGCCTCAGCAGAGCAATTCATGGGGAGCGTGAAGAAGTTCGCTTCAATGATCGTTGATAAGGTTCGATTGCAATCGAGAGCTGCTAAGACGTCGTTTGAGAGCGAAGGTACACCGAAGAAATCGACAACAAAATCCCCTACATCCACCAGTAAGTCGATGACAAAGAATCCTGCTGTCGCGGGGAAAGTTACTTCAGATTCACCGGAAATGATTGGGCAATGTCCTCGTCCAGGTTGCGGTGGCATGATTTTCATGGGGCGTAAAGGTTATGGTTGTTCACATTATAAAGAAGGTTGTAAATTTGTCATCTGGAAAGAAAATCATGGCCGGACATTAAGTGGTTCACAAGTGAAGGCACTCATTGAGAAAGGTAAGACGGGAAAGTTGAAGTTATCTCTTGAGGACGGAACACCAAGTGAAGGTAGACTTGTATTGCATAATATGGAGACAGGAGAACTAACGATTCAACCATGAAGTGATACGTCAGTAACATGGTGAACTTAAAAACAACGGATCCTAATCTAGGGTCCGTTGTTTTAGTTCATGTTCTATTTTATGTTCAATAAGCTCGGGAACTTCATGAATGGATGTGGCCGTGTATAAAATCTGCTCAGGAGTTTGATTCAATTCAACTATATTATATTCCCATTCGTTAGAAATCTGGATATAGATACTGCATATTCCTGCAGTTAGCGCTGGTAAGACATCGGTTCTAAGTGAATTGCCGATCATCCATGTGGATGATCGATCAAATCTACCATTTCGTAAAATCTGTTCAAGACTATCTGTATTTTTATGTTCTCGAATGTATATGCGTTCATCAAAATACATATTCAATTTCATCTGATCGATTTTTCGCTGCTGGATGGCACTTTCTCCTCCAGTATAAAGGTGAAGTTGATGTCCATCGCTCTTCAGGGATTCAAGTGTCTCGATCATACCAGGATAAGGCTCGACTTCAAGCTCGTATACACTATTACCCAGCAGCAGAAGTTGATCCTCTTCTTGTGGGTAGATTAGGCGTTGGAACTTTTGACAAAAGTAACGGTACGTTTGGATGAGGGATTGAGGAAAGTTACCGCTTTTGAATCCTACATGATGAACGGAGGCGATGTCGATCTCCAATTGTTTCTGTAGAATTTCTTCGCTTGTTATTTCATCATCATTGAACCAGTTTCGTATCAATTGATCAAATTGATCGAGAACCATCCCAAAATATTTATTGCAGTGAATGAGTGTATCATCCAAGTCGAAAAGAATTTGTTGACGTGTGTTCAAATCATTCACTCCTAAAGATGAATATACGATTCTAAGAATATCTGGAGTTCCGCAACTCCGTCTGGGCGAATACTAAATTTCTCATTATCATGATTACCAAGGTGAATTCGTAGAAATCCTGCTACTCTTAGGATCATGAGGTGATGCATTAGTGTTTCTTTGGGTTCATCCAGGTCCTTCTTCATATCGTTAAGTGACTTAGGTTGATCTGCAACGTATCTTAATAAACGAAGACGGTTAGGATCGGAGAGAGCATGCGTCATACGGGTAAGACACATAGGTGGCTCATCTTCGTTATCCTCCGGGACATCTACAGGATATTGAATGAGTAGCATACCTTTATAAAAGCAATAAGTATTAATAGGTCGATTATGAACAGTAGGGAAGAGTATAACCGTCTGTAAATCAGCGATGTCTTCAACTATTAGTCCACCTGAAGCATATTCTATTAAATTTTCAGGATCCATTTTACTAATAAGCGTACTCTTCTCAAGTGCATCTTCTTCGATCAGAGGGGTTATTTCGTCTTCTATATTTCTGAAATAGTGTAAATACCATAATTTCAAAAGTGGTGTATAGTCATCACGAATTCGTCTTGTATCATTTACAGTTAGTGAAGGTAAATAGGACGATGCGATATCGAATAAGTAATCATCACTGCACAACAATAGATGATCAAGAAAAGGATCGATGCTATTTCCTGTTTGTCTATGAATGGCCCATGTATATAAAACGTCGAAATCAGAGAACGGCCAAGATGATGCAGGTGCTAATGAGGTGCGAATATTTGGGGCAAGGGAATGATCAACTTGTTGTACCCATTCAGGTCCCATATCCATGTTATCCGTCCATTTTTTCGATGTATAGACCATGAAACTTGCCATAAGCTCGTAGATCGGTGAAACATCGACTTTCACAATATAGTTCATGTCATTCATACCTTTCTGTTAATCATAGGCTACTATTATTATGGCTTGTTCGGATAGATATTGTCCACTATAATATGGGATAGTTTATGTACGAATCAATTTCATAATAGGTTTACGTAATTATGAAACTGATTCAGAATCAATTTCATAATAAGTTTACATAATTATGAAACTGATTCAGGAATCAATTTCATAATTAGCAGGGTTTCAAGAGTTTCTATCGAATTAAATATATAGAACGCTTGTTTGCATGGAATTTCAGTGTCTTTTCCCATACACTAATAGGAAAGGATTAAGAGGAGAGTTATCGCGATGATTACGATAGAACATTTAACTAAATTTATTGGGATACAAAAAGATCCTATACTTCATGATGTGAATTTTCAATTCCATAAGGGTGAAATGATTGCCATTGTTGGAAGTAGTGGGAGTGGAAAAAGTACATTACTTCAATGTCTCTCTTTGAATCAGAAATGGGATCAAGGTTCATTTAATGTGGACGGAGTAGATGTATTGAAGTTAGGATTTATGGGTAAACAAAAAATTAAAAAAGAATGGGCATACTTGGAACAAAGCCCTGAGTTTAATCCCAAACGTACAGCATTAAAGAATGTGATCATCGGCCAAAGAGGTCAGACGCCATGGTGGCGTAGATTAAGTGGGACGGTTCGTTCAGATGATTATATGGGTGCGATGGATGTTATTGAGAGTCTAGGTCTTCTTGAGAAGGCACATTTCAAAATGGGACAGTTAAGCGGTGGTGAACGTCAACGTATAGCGATTTCACGCGCATTGGTACACGGTGCAAAGGTTATCCTTGCCGATGAACCTGTAGTAGGTCTTGATCCCAAATCAGCAGAGAGTGTCTTAGAACAATTAAGAACTTTGTGTAAGGAGGAGCGGGTTACTGTGCTAACAGTTATTCCTCTAGACCTTGCTGAAAGATATGGTAGTCGAATTATTGGTCTTTCTAAGGGAGAAATCGTATTTGACGTTAAAGGAAGACGCTTAACTCAGCGTGAGAAAAGTTTAATCTAAATTAACAAGTGTAATTATAGAAAAGAGTGATATGGGTGAACAAATCAAGCTTCATAAGAGCATGTACTGCTTGCCTGACCCTACTTATTCTTGGCGGTTGTAGCATTATCAGTGATCCAGTATCTCTTATGAAAACACCGCAGATTTCTGCGGAGAATGAATCACTGCGTACATTTATTACATCGCAACTTCCTAAAGGGGCAGAACTGATTCGTGCTCGTGAGAACGATAATACAAGTCTTATTCGTTTCGCTGATCTAGATAGTGATGGTAAGAAGGAAGTTGTTGTATTCTATGAGACAACGGATCAAGCCGTACCATTACATGGTTCAATATTTGAGAATCAAAATGGTACCTGGGTACAACAATTTACTTTTGATGCAGAAGGAAAAATTCTTGAATCTTTACAGATATTAGACTTAACCAATGACGGTAGCCTTAATATCATTGCGGGATTCTCGAGAGGTGACGGTGACCTGCAGAACGGTCTCGTTGTCTATAATTATAATGGGGAGACAGTGGATAAGCTTTTGGAGACCCCATATACCCATTTTATTATGAATGATCTTAATTCAGATGACCAGAATGATCTTACGATCGTATCGTTGAAGCAAAATGAATATGCTCGCATGACGGTGTATCAATTTGATGAAGGTTTTATTGAGCTAGCCAAATTAGAAATGGAACCTTTGCTTAATCATTACTATAATGTTGTTGCTGGTAATGTATCTGAGGGCAAGAAAGGCATCATTCTAGATGCTGCTAGCGGTTCTGGTTCAGGGTATTACTATTCTGAAGTAATTGTCATGGAAGAGAATAAATTAATATCGGTTCTAAATATGGATCAAACCTATAAGGATATTCAAATCTATAGTGAAGATGTAAATTCAGATGGAATTATTGAAATTGGGATTTTGGAAACACCAAAAGGGTGGGAACATGTTGGTTTTGAAGAAATTCCTTGGTTTTACTCGTATTATCAGTGGGATGGAACAGATGGGATGAATTTTGTGCGACAACAATACCATGATTACAAGAATAGATTCTTGCTTAATTTCTTCCCTCCCGAATGGCATGGTAATATCACATTAGATACAACATCTAACAAAGATGAGTACTTACGATTTAAAATGTTGGACACCGACAAGACAATAGCAGAGATTAAGTTCTTCCCACAACTAGATTGGGAAAAGGATCATAGTGATTGGGAATTACTTGTTCGAACTAGTGATAAAGTGATCGGCTATAAAAGCTATGACATAAATCTAGAGCTTAACAATAATAAAAAAGTGGAGAAAGATGTTGCTCCGATTGAAAGGAAGGGGAGTCAAAGTGAGTAAAGTTCTAATCTTGGAGGACGAGGAATCCATTCGTAGTTTTATAGTCATAAATTTAAAGCGTAATGGTTTTGATGTTGTAGAGGCTGAGGATGGTTATGAAGCGATTGAGAAGTTAAATGCGAATCCTGACATTGACATTGCACTTCTGGATGTTATGGTACCTGGTATCGATGGATTTGAAGTGTGCAGAAGAATTAGAGAGACTAATGAACGAATAGGAATAATATTCTTAACAGCAAAAGTTCAGGAACAAGATAAAGTATATGCATTATCTGTGGGTGCAGATGACCATGTCAGTAAACCATTTAGTCCAACAGAACTAATAGCTCGTATTCAATCGTTGTTACGGCGTGTAAGTGTTCAACGCGAAAATTCAGCAAAGGTTAGTTTTAATTCAGGTCCATTTGCTTTAGATCTAATTACCAAACAATTTAAAAAGAATGGTGTTGCCATAGAATTAACACCAACCGAATTTTCCCTGATTCAATTTTTCCTTGAGAAAGAAACGACACCACTTAGTCGAGATGTTCTGTTAGATCATGTGTGGGGTAAGGAATATATGGGAGATCCAAAGATTGTAGATGTGAATATTCGCCGCTTACGTCAGAAGATTGAAGAGAATCCATCGGAACCATTGTATTTACAAACCGTTTGGGGTCATGGATATAAGTGGAAGGGCAATGTCCAATGAGTAAGAAAGGGATACGCAGACAGATCGTCTTACACTACTTCATCGTAGTGTTTACGGCGCTGCTGCTTGTGGAAGTGATCTTCTTATTAGCGATAAGATCGTATTATTATGATAGCGTGTATAGTTATATTTCAAGCTATGTCAAAAATGCCGAAGATTTTTATCAGAAATTTAGGTTCTTTGAAGAAGAGAAAATCAACTTATTGTCAGATATGCTGGTTAACTTTAAAATGAACACGACAGAACTGCAAATATTAGATATTAACGGTAATGTATTAATCAATACGACTGAATTCAATCCCGATACGACGATTACAACAAGCGATATTCCTCAAGCCATTTCCGGGGATTTTGGTCGATGGGTTGGCCGTCAGCCATCCACTGATGAAGATGTTATGGCTGTGTCTAAGCTGCTGCAAATGAACGGAGAAGAACCATATATTCTACGGTATACAACTTCTCTTACAACCGTAAACGACAAACTTTTTGATGTGACTATGTTATCGACGGGAATTGGTGTGGCCGTATTAGCTATCGTACTTGCCTTTAGTCTAGGACTCGCGAATTCGATCGTGAAGCCACTGAATAATATTACAGCAGTCTCTGCACTCATGGCCAAGGGGAAGTATAAGGTGAGAGTGAAAGGTGATTATAGATATGAATTAGGTGAATTGGCGAGCACACTTAATCATATGGCAGAAGAGATTGTCAGAAGTAATCAGATTAAAGATGACTTCATTTCATCCATTTCGCATGAATTAAGAACTCCATTAACGAGTATTAAAGGATGGAGTGAGACTTTAGATTCAGGCGGATATGATCCTGAAGAGACGAAGGTTGGAATGCAGATTATTTCTAAAGAAACAGAGCGCTTGATTGGCTTAGTTGAAGAAATATTGGACTTCTCTAAACTTCAACAGAATGAGATGAGGCTTGTCTTTGGAGAGGTTGTCCTTAAAGAACTGCTTCAGGAGATCATGCTGAATATGTGGACAAAAGCGGAGAAGAAGAATATTAAACTAGTCTTAGAATCAGATGAGAATCCTATTGTCATAGGAGACGGTAACCGACTTAAGCAGATCTTCTTGAACTTAGTTGATAATGCCATTAAATTCTCAGATGAAGGTAGTGTGATCCAACTTGTGTTGAACTGCTATCCTGGACAAGTGGAAGTTGATGTTCATGACACTGGGTTAGGTATTAGTGAGGAACATCTCAATAGAGTGCGAGATCGGTTCTTTCAGGTTAATCCTTTGAATGGTGGGACGGGATTAGGATTAGCTATCTCTCAACAACTTGTGGAACAACATCATGGGACGATGGAAATTGTTAGTGAACTAGGTAAGGGTACCATTGTTAGAGTGATGTTACCACTTGCGGAAATTAAGGAAGACACCGATCAACCAGAAGATAGTGTTCCTATTTAATGATTAATGTACTGAATATAATATAAAATGACTAAATGGCGAACCGGTTTGTTAACTTGGTTCGCCATTTGTTTAAATATAATTATCGTATTATAAAAGTTCCGCTCGAAGTCGGGTAGAATTCTCATAAACATCTTGAAGTATTCGTGCTGGTTGTGTCAGTATAGTAGGTTTTCTACTGATGACTTCGCGAGGACCAACAATATTGACTTGGTTGACAGATCCTTGAATCACAGAACCATCTTTTATGACGGCACCTTCTCCAATAATCGCATGTTCGATGATCACATGACGACCTATTTTTGCATGTGGCATAATGACGCTATCTTTAATCATAGAATTTTTACCAATTTCGACACCATAAAAGATAACAGAATTCTCTGCGTAACCTTCTATATAACAAGAATCTGATAACATGCAGTTTGTACTATTTTCAGACTTGTGCTTCGGTTGTATCATATTTAATTTCTGAGGGCGGCTGTACATAGGCCAGTTGGTCTTATGTATTTCCCAGTCAACATTATGGTCTAAGAGATCCATATGAGCTTCCCAGAGACTCTCAACGGTACCCACATCTCTCCAATAACCATTAAATTGATATGCAAATAGTGAATCACGCTTAGATACCATCGTTGGAATAATGTCTTTTCCAAAATCATGTGTTGAGGTCAGATTAGCAGCATCATGAATTAATAATTCCCTTAAATAACTCCATTTAAATATATATACGCCCATAGAAGCTAAATTACTTTCAGGATGTTCTGGTTTTTCATGGAAGTCATAAATCTGCATTTCTTTATCCACACTTAATACACCAAAGCGACTAGCTTCCTTTAGTGGAACTTCAATGACTGATATGGTTGCTTGAGCATTTTTATTCTTATGATCTTCCAACATATGACTATAATCCATGTGGTAGATATGATCTCCAGAAAGGATAACGACATGTTCTGGATCGTGTTGATCGATATACTCCATATTCTTATAAATGGCATCTGCTGTCCCCGAGTAATCATTACCCGTTTTATAAGAAGGCAGAAGTGTCAAACCACCATCTCGAGTATTGTGTAATCCCCAAGGTTCACCCAATTCAATATGATCATGTAATGAATTAGCTTCATACTGAGTAAGTACACCAACCGTTTCAATTCCAGAGTTTACGCAATTACTAAGTGGAAAATCAATAATCCGATAATGCCCTCCAAACGGTACAGCTGGTTTTGCCATTTCTGAAGTGAAAGGTGCCAATCTTCGACCTTCTCCACCTGCAAGTAGCATAGCAATGCATTCTTTTCTAATCATGTTGAGTCCCTCCTAATTGATGTGCAATATAGTGCAGGTAAGGCCCTTAATCCCACATGAAATGAGTATATTGAAATTATTATGAAATATTACAATGAAATGATTTGAAATATCATTTATATTTTCAGAATTGTTGGAATAGGCTAATAGTAATGTTGACTATACTTGTATAAGAAGGTGATATGAATGATGGCTCAGGAAAAACAAGACGAACTAATATCAGCGAATGATTATTATTTATTTCATGAAGGCACTTCACACCATAGTTACCGTTTCCTTGGTGCACATCCAACGATAGAAATGGGTCTGAGTGGTGTAAGATTTGCAGTCTGGGCTCCTCATGCACTTGATGTTGGACTAGCAATAGATATGAATGCATGGAGTGGGCAAGATCATTCACTACATAAGATGCCCGGTTCGGGGATATGGAGTCGCTTTTTTCCTGAAATAAGTGTTGGTACATTATACAAATTTGTAATTACAGGACCTGATGGTGTCACATTCCTCAAGGCAGATCCGTATGCTTTTCAAGCTGAACTGAGACCCAATACAGCCTCGATTGTGACGAGATTGGATGAATATCAATGGAATGACGCAGAATGGCGTAAACAACAGCCTTTTCAGAAGCCTGTTAATATCTATGAAGTTCATCTTGGAACCTGGAGACAAAAGGCTGATGGATCTTTATATTCCTATGATGAAATTTCGGACATTCTTATTCCATATGTGAAAGAAATGGGTTATACACATATTGAATTTATGCCTTTAAGTGAGCATCCGTATGATTTATCATGGGGCTATCAAGGTACTGGTTTTTTTGCAATCACAAGTAGGTTTGGAACGCCTCAAGAATTCATGTCTTTAGTAGATCACTGCCACCAGGCAGGGTTGGGTGTCATCATGGATTGGGTGCCAGCTCATTTCGCTAAAGATGCACATGGTTTACGAATGTTTGATGGAACGCCATGTTATGAATACAGTGATGCCTTCAAAGCTGAGAAAGAAGGTTGGGGAACACTCTCTTTTGATTATGGGAAACCAGAGGTTGTTTCATACCTTATTTCAAATGCCTTATTTTGGTTGGAAATGTATCATATCGATGGACTTCGTGTGGATGCTGTAACGAGCATGATTCGGCTTGATTTCGAAAAGAAAGTGGAGCAAAACCAATTAAATAAAATGGGTGGTGTAGAGAACTTGGAAGCGATCGCTTTCATCCAACAACTGAATACAACCATATTCCGTTATTATCCCTATACACTCATGATGGCGGAAGAATCCAGTGCTTGGCCAGGAGTCACATCTCCTGTTGATCAGGAGGGTCTAGGGTTTAATTACAAATGGAATATGGGATGGATGAACGATACGTTGAAATACATAGAAAGTCCTTTCTGGGAAAGACCTTCTCAACATCATTTATTAACATTTCCAATTTGCTATGCCTACGCTGAGAATTTCGCACTTCCACTTTCGCATGATGAGGTTGTTCACGGGAAGAAATCTTTATTGAATAAAATGCCTGGTACATACGAGGAGAAATTCGCAGGACTGCGTAGTTTGCTTGGATACCAAATGACTCAACCTGGTAAGAAACTTCTATTTATGGGTGGTGAATTTGGCCAATTTATTGAATGGAAAGATCAAGAACAATTGGATTGGCTATTGTTAGATTATGATAAGCATCGACAATTGCAGAATTATACAAAGGTTTTGAACCAATTTTATTTACATGAAAAGGCACTTTGGGAACTAGATCATTCTATGGAGGGTTTTCAGTGGATTAGTGCAGATGATTCATCACAAAGTGTTATCTCTTATATCCGAAAAGGTAAAAAGACAGTAGATGAGCTGATTATCATCATAAATTTCCAACCTATAGCTAGGACAGATTATCGCATAGGCGTATTACGTAAAGGTACATATCAATGTGTGCTTAATAGTGATGATCTTGATTTTGGTGGGGAAGGGCGGGAGATTAAACCTTCAATTCAGACCGGAAATGTGGGTTGGCATCAGCAGAAACAAAGTCTTGAGCTTACGATTCCTCCTCTAAGTATGTTGATTTACAAGAGGAAAGTTAGAAGGAGAGATGAATTATGAAAGTTGTATTCGTTGCAGCTGAATCAACACCTTTCATCAAGACAGGTGGCCTTGCTGATGTTATAGGCGCTTTACCTAAAGCACTCCAACAGGATGGAATAGAAATGACTGTTATTCTTCCAAAATATCGGGGAATACCTAAAGCTGATCGTGAGCGTATGACACATGTGGCTGAAATTGTTGTACAGGTTGGTTGGAGAAGTCAATACTGTGGCATAGAGTTTATCTACCATGAAGGAATATCATATTATTTTATAGATAATGAATATTATTTTGGACGAGAAGGTATTTATGGGTATATGGATGATGGAGAGCGGTTTTCGTTCTTCAATCGTGCTGTGTTAGATGTTATTCGTGCGTTAGATATTCAAGCTGATGTGATCCACTGTCATGATTGGCATACAGCTATGGTTCCATTATTGTTAGAAGCACATTATCGCCATGAACCCCTTTTCTCTCAAATACGTACGGTATTCACCATTCATAATTTACAGTATCAGGGCGTTTTTCCTTACGATAATTTAAGTGAATTTTTAGATCTAGATAATAGATATTACCTTGGCGTTGAATATTATGGGAAAGCTAACTTTATGAAAGCTGGTATTCTCTATTCAGATCATGTCACGACGGTGAGTCCAACATATGCCCAAGAAATTCAAACCTCACAATTTGGATATGGATTGGATGGGTTATTAGCCACATTAGGAGATAAATTGACGGGGATTGTGAATGGGATCGATACGTTGATCTATAATCCTGAGAATGATCCCTATATTTACACGAATTATCGTTCTAATCTCGAGCAGAAACAGAGCAATAAAATAGAACTGCAAAAGGAATTAAATCTCCCTATAGCTGCGAAGGTACCTCTGATCGCAATGGTCACTCGGCTTGTTGATTCTAAGGGTATAGATTTAGTCATCAGAGTTATTGATGAAATGCTATATGATGATGATGCGCAACTAGTGCTTCTAGGGACGGGTGATTCTAATTATGAAGCTTGGTTTAAAGAGTTAATGCAACGGTATCCACTTAAATGTGTATCGCTCATTACCTTTAGTGAAAGGCTTTCACGCCTATGTTATGCTGCCAGTGATTTATTCCTCATGCCATCAAAATTTGAACCTTGTGGAATTAGTCAACTGTTAGCTTTACGTTATGGTAGCATCCCCGTTGTACGTGAGACCGGTGGGTTGAATGATACAGTACATGCATATAACGAATTTACGGGTGCAGGGAATGGATTTACATTTCATTCGTATAATGCACATGATATGATGCATACCCTTCGTCGTGCAGTGTCTTTCTATCATCAACCTTCACATTGGGATACCATCACCCAGAATGCATTTTGCGGTGATTATAGTTGGAACATATCTGCACTTGAGTATATTAGTATTTACGAAAGAATTATGGGTAACATAGTAGAAGATGAATTATTGTAAAATAAAAACCGCTCCATTGTAGGCTGAATGGTTAGACCATTAAAGCTAGACAAAGGAGCGATTTTTTGTGGCGTATGGAACTGAAAATTTAACGATTTAGTGTACGTCATTGCATAAACATACATTTTCACGTATGATTGTCCAGTTGCAAAATGATCAATTATATTTTCATGGTAAGGGGAGAACTGGAAGTTGAAGAAATTTACTCGAATGATTGTGTTTCTACTTAGCACCGTTATCCTGCTAACTACGGGTTTGCAGACGACGGAGACGGTAAGCGCCGAATCAGAAACAAAGAAAGTTTATAAAGAACTGATTCTTGGAACAAGCGCGGAGTTCGCGCCTTATGAATTTCACAAAACGATTGACGGAAAAGATCAAATAGTAGGCTTTGACATTGCTATAGCTGAGGAAATTGCCAAAGATCTTGGGGCTAAACTTGTCATTGAAGATATGGGATTTGATAGTCTTTTATCCGCTCTGCAAAGTGGTCGGGTTGATTTCGTTATCTCGGGATTAACACCAACAGAAGAAAGGCTTAAAAGTATAGATTTCTCTGATAATTACTATGTTGCACATCAAGTGATCGTTGTTCGTGCAGAGGATCAAGCGAAGTATCCAACGATGAAGGAACTTGAGGGTGAGAAGATCGGCGTACAGAAAGGTTCCATTCAAGAAGAGATTGGAATGACGATTCCGAACGCTGACCTGACATCTTTAGATAAAATACCAGATCTTATTCTCCAGTTGGAGACGAACAGAATCAACGCAATTATAGTAGAAGACACGGTTGCTGAGGGGTATCTTGATTCAGAGATTGTTCTTGCGGATGCAGAGCCAGAAGATGCAGAGTCCTTAGCAGCAATTGGAATTCAAAAAGGTAATACAGAGCTTCTAAATGCGGTTAATGATACACTTACTCGATTAAAGAGTAACGGAGACATTGAGCGGATGGTTAAAGAAGCGAGTCTTCTTGCAGCTGGCAAAGAGAAATCAGGGAACATTCTTGATGTTGCATGGAAGTATCGAAGTTATTATATACAAGGTATTGGATATACATTGTTACTATCAGCTTTAGGTGTATTATTCGGGTTCATTATTGGATTGTTTATCTCTTTACTGAGAATGACAAATATCGGTATCGTGAAGTGGTTAGGGACGGCTTATGTCGAAGTGTTACGTGGTACACCGATGCTTGTTCAATTGATGATCATTCATTACGGTATGGCCTTAACATTCGGCATTAATTTCTCACCTCTTCAATCTGGTATTATCACGTTATCTATTAACAGTTCAGCTTATCTAGCTGAAATATTTAGAGCAGGAATACAGGGCGTAGATCGTGGACAAATGGAAGCTGCTCGTTCATTAGGAATGAAACGTGGAACAGCGATGAGACATATTATTTTGCCACAAGCCTTTAAAGCTGTACTTCCTGCGATAGGGAATGAATTTATTACCATTATTAAGGAATCCTCTATTATTTCCGTGATCGGAATGGCTGATATTATGTATCAAGCAGGGGTAGTTAAGAACATTACTTACAAAGGACTTAGTCCATTTATCATTGCAGCAGCCATTTATTTCGTGATGACGTTTGCATTGTCTAAGTTACTGAGTGTTGTGGAAAGGAAGTTGAGTGCAAGTGATAACCGTTAAAGATCTTCATAAATCATATGGTCAATTAGAAATTCTGAAGGGTATTGATATAGAAATATCTAAAGGTGAGGTTGTCGTTGTAATCGGACCTTCTGGTTCAGGTAAAAGTACATTTCTGCGTTGTTTAAATTTGTTGGAGCAACCTACATCTGGTGAAATAACTTTTGAAGGTGAATCCATTACGGCTCCGAAGCATGATATCAATACAACGCGTGAAAAAATGGGGATGGTGTTCCAGAACTTCAATCTCTTTCCACACAAGACAGTGGGCCAAAATATTACGATAGCACCACTTACGGTTAAAAAGCAGTCTGCAGCAGAAGCTGACCTCATTGCTGAGAACCTTTTACAAACCGTAGGCTTGTCGGACAAAAAGGATGTATACCCTAATCAACTATCGGGTGGTCAGAAACAGCGTATAGCGATTGCACGTGCACTGGCGATGCAACCTCACGTCATGTTGTTCGATGAACCAACTTCGGCACTTGATCCTGAAATGGTAGGAGAGGTTCTCGAAGTCATGAAGAAACTTGCTTTAGGAGGCATGACGATGGTTATTGTGACGCATGAAATGGGATTCGCACGTGAAGTTGGGGACCGTATTCTGTTCATAGACGAAGGTCGTATTTCGGAGCAGGGTTCACCTGAAGAGGTATTTGGTAACCCTAAGAACATTCGTACTAAGGAATTTCTTAGTAAAGTATTGTAAGGTAGAGTAGATTTAAACTCCTAAATTAAGTTGAGAATAGGCAGACGTAAAAATGACATATTCGTCATTTTTACGTCTGTTTTTTATGCGGAAATATTGCGTATCCCTATTGTTGAAGCATTTTTGTCAATCATATTATAACGATGCCGATTATGCAGCTGCATTATACAAACAACTTTAGATTTAGTACGGGTAAGTACAGATAAATATTTCAATGTGATGGATACCTATTACTAGCAAAAATGTCGAGAAATTTATGCTGTTTCTCCAGTTGTATGAACTCTATTAACTATTCCAAATTAAAACCTCAATCGGAGTAGGGTTATATGCATTACATGGATTATTTAGTTGAGGGCAGTTACTAATGAGAATAACGATATTTTTCTCTGCTTTTAACTCAATATAGCAGCCTGGAGCAGAAACACCGTCAGCAAATGTAAGTCCACCATCTGGTGTAACAGGGACATTCATGAAAAAGTTAATATTAGGTGCTAAATCTCGCTTTGAAAATGCATAACTGCTCTTATATTTTGATAATTGAAGCATGAAAGTATCTCGACAATTATGCATATATGCTTTTTTATGTGCATAACGAACCGTGTTGCTTTGTGATGAGCATGAGCCTCCAACGGTGTCATGACGACCGCAAGTGTCGGCAACTACAGTTGCTAATGCCGTCCCTGATTCAGCACGTAATACGGTACCAGTTGTAATATAAATGTTTTGTTGGGCTGAAATAGTATGAATAGCACTGTAATGATCCTCTGGAAAATCAGCATCGAATAGCAATGTATCGGCTGCTTGGTTCCCTGCTAAATCTAATATGCGAATGACTTGGCCTTTTTTTAACTCATACATAAAACCGTCCCCAGCTTTGACAATCTCAGAGTAAACGGCTTCCGTAGTTAGTCGCTCACTTTCAACTCGTAAAAATGCTTGTGTTATCATATGTAACCCTCCTCATCATTATCGTAAATTTAAATATTTCCAAGTATTTTCAAATGATCTTTTATTTTCGTCATATTTAATAAAACATATATCTTTGTCGTCAGCGGGTTCGGTTGAAAATACTTCAAATAAAATGACTGTATTAGGGTAACTTGTTTTTGGATTTAATGGATGGGGTGTATTTGAAAAAACAAACAACGTGTCCAACTCTGTTCGCAATGTAATGTAATCATTGGATTTTGCATGCTTTTCAATGTACGATATTCTTCCTTCTAAATCACAAACGATTTTCGAAAAGAAGTTAATTGGTGGTGATAAATCACGTTGAGTTAGTCCATTACGAATTAATTCAACGATAAAATTTTCTTCACCACTTCTTAACCAGTCATTTCTTTTATCTTGATATGAGGTTTTTCCGTATTTTGTATCTGTCATTAATCGGTTTGTATACCCACCGATAGGATCATGCCATCCAACAGAATCATCAATTATACTAACCAGTGCCTTTCCATTATCACTCATTAGAACATTTCCTGTTGTTAGATGAGCTGTATGCTGTGCTTTTAATGTATCGGGCATATTATAGCGTTCACTATAATCATCAGCAAAAAATAACAATGTAGAAAGATTTGCTTCTCCTCCAAGCGTGGTTACTTTTATTAATTTGTTTTTTCCAATTGTGCCTGACCACTTTTCTCCAGGAAGTAATTGAAAACTCGTCATAAGCTTTTCCACTAATATCACTCCTTAATTGTAATGTTGATGTAATGTTAATTCACATTATAAAAAGTTGTAAATAATGCAAATCAAAACAGCCTGTTTTTTATGAATAATAAACCAAATAGATAAAAAAATACAGTTTTATTATGGTTTAATTTATGTTTTGTAAAGTGAACACAAAAACAAACATACATTATACTATGTAAAATAGTAAAAACTCCAAAATACTTTAAAAGGATTGACAGTTTAGTTGTTATCGAAAGATAATGAGTTAAGTTAAGTTTATGTGATATTATCTAACATCAGAAGTTGGCTTCCAATCATATATAACATTAATTAATACACTGGTTAGATAAATAAATGGTATAGCTGTGGTGAGGAGAGAGTAGAGAAATGATAAGAACAACGATTTCAACAGTAAAGCTTATGTATAAGCAAGGTAAGCTTACGCCAGAGCAATACATTAAACAGATTATTGAAAAGTCAATAGAAGATACTTCCTATAATATTTGGATTGAATTACCTACTTATGAGCGTATCAAACCTTATATTGATCGCTTGCAATCGATGAATCCAGATGAATATCCGTTGTGGGGAATTCCATTTGCTATTAAAGACAATATTGATTTAGTGAATATACCAACTACAGCTGGGTGTGCAGCTTACACTTATATCCCAGAACAAAATGCAGAAGTAGTACAAGCCTTGATAGATGCAGGGGCAATTCCATTAGGGAAAACGAATTTAGATCAATTTGCAACTGGTTTAGTAGGTGTAAGAAGTCCATATGGTGAAACCGCAAATGCCTATAGACCAGACTTAATAAGCGGAGGATCGAGCAGTGGTTCGGCTGTGGCAGTAGCAAGAGGTCATGCAGTATTTTCTTTAGGAACGGATACAGCTGGCTCAGGTAGAGTCCCCGCTGCACTAAATAAATTAGTAGGTTACAAGCCTACAATAGGACATTGGTCAAATAAAGGTGTTGTTCCAGCTTGTGCTTCATTAGATTGTGTTACTGTATTTGCTAATCAGTTAGATGATGCGTATTTGGTGGATGCAATTATACGGAAGAAACGAATTGCTTCATTATCAGAAGTTACCTCATCAGCTTTACCTGAAAGAATTGTAATTCCGAAGGAGGATTTATATTTTTTCGGATATTATGCAGAGCAATATAAAAAAGCTTGGCAAGCCACGCTAGCACGCTTAGAGCAAATGGGAGTCATCATTCACTATATCGATACTACTATTTTTAATGAGGTTACTAACTTGCTCTATGATGGACCGTGGATTGCAGAGCGTTGGAGTGATCTAGGTGAATTTATTAGACATAATGTTGATGAAATTTATCCCGTCACGAAACAAATACTTCAGTCCGCGATCGAAAATGGCTATGATGCTGCTTCTGTTTTCACAGCACTTCATAAGCTAAAGGCTTATAAGGAAGAGGTTACTCCACTGCTTGAAGATGCAGTATTGGTTATGCCAACCTGTGGTGGCTCATGGAGTAGGGAACAAGTAAGACTGCAACCAATTCATACGAACAGTGCGATGGGCTATTATACGAATCATTGTAATTTGCTGGATTTATGTGCGCTAGCGATTCCATCTGACGATGCAGACGATGACTTACCATTCGGTATTACATTGTTTGCGGCAAGAGGAAACGAGTCCTACTTACAAGGAACAGCTAAAGCATTTGCAGATACTGAATCGGTTGAGCTAGCTGTATGTGGCTTGCATATGCAAGGTTACGCACTTGAAAAGCAAATGCTAGATTGTGATGCAAGATTTGTTCGTACTGATCATACTGCCCCAACTTATAAAATGCTGCGATTAAAATCAGAACCAGCTAAGCCTGGATTAATAAGGGTAGATAGTAAAGGACATTCTATTGAATTAGAGGTTTGGAAAATAAGATTAAGCAAGTTAGGTCAATTTATGCGTCAAATTCCTCAACCTTTAGGGATTGGAAAGGTAACGCTACAAGATGGTAGTACAGTAAATGGATTTATATGTGAGTCTTATATAGAAGGTGAAAGTGAGGATATATCTGAATTTGGTGGATGGAGAGCATCGCAATTAACACGCTAACATGAAGAATCTTAAGTTAGCATGAAGGGGATTGATGATCTATGTCCAGTCAAAGTTCAAGTTTTGGAATGATTAGAACAATTTCATGTCATGATTTGTTCAATATGACAGCACTACCTAAATTAAAGTTATTAGCTGGAGAAAGAAAACTATCAAACATTATTAGTAGGGTGAATATTATGGAGGTACCCGATATTCAAAATTGGGTACAACATAATGAATTTTTAATTACGACGGGGTTTTCCTATCAAAATAATTTAGATGAGTTTCTTACTTTAATTCCTTACTTAGTAGAAAAAGGGGTATCTGCTTTTGCTATTAAACCAAAACGCTTTATAACAGAAATTCCACAGTCAGTTATTGATTGTGCTGAGCATTATGGTCTGCCTTTATTTGAACTAGCTGAGGACACTGTCTTTTCAAATGTAGTGAGAGAAGTGATGGAAAAAGTTGTTTCATCCGAAACAGAGCATATTATGAAACTTCAAGATAGGTTAGCATTGGTTTCAAATTTAATGATTCAAGATCATTCCATTTCAACCCTTATAGAAAAAATAGAGAAGTTAATTGGTAATCCACTTGCAGTAGTTGATTCCAGAGGTCAACTCATTACAGGGAAGCAGAATGGACAGCTGTTTGAATTTTACTATGAGCAACTATTATTAAAAGACACAACTCTGTTGATGAATTTGCAAAAGTCATGTTTAGATCTAATCGATATGAATGGTGAGCAAATAAACATTCACGTATTTAATCTATGGGATTCTGAAAAGGAGCCACTACGAACCATCGTTTTAGAGGCAAATAATATCTGTGATGAGCTTGACTCGGCTACTGTCTCGCACATTCAACCTTACTTAAATATTCGTGTTCGTAGTGAGGTAACCTATTTGCAAGTTAAAAATAAATATTTTGACGATTTTTTACAGGATTGGTTGAATGGACATATTAAGAGTTTAGAAGAGTTAAATGTAAAAGGGGAATTATATCAATTAGAAGATTTAGCTTCACAGCACTATCAAATTGCAATTGTTAACTTCTACTCCTCTTTGAGTGCTCGACCTGACTATTCAACGCTTGGTGCATTAAACAAACACGAGTATGAATCTAGGTTCATGTTCACGATAAAGGAAGGGAAATTAATCGTTATTATTCCAAGCGAACAGGATTGCGAGCAAGCTACTGAGCAATCACTTATTTTATTAAGAAAATTACTTGAAAAGGTGCTTCAAACTAAACAATTTTCATTATGTGTAGGGGAAATATTTCCACCAATTAAGTTACCTGATGCTCTAGAGGATGTTGAACGACTCTATGTTGCTACTAACGCCTGCTGTGAAAAATCAGATAATGTTACATGGGACAAGCTAGGTATTTATTCAGTGTTAACATTATTACCTGCACATAAAAACATAGACAAATTTTTAGTTCAGTTTATTCAGCCAATAATCGATTATGACCAACTACATCATTCAAATTTACTACACACGTTAAAGAGTTATTTCTTAATGGGTTGTAACATTAAATCAACTGCTCAGCACATGTTTACACACTATAACACCGTTGTATATCGACTAGATAAAATCAAAGCGATACTAGATATCTCATTTGATGATTCAGAAATACAACTGAAGCTCTTACTCGCTTTGAAGCTATATGAAATGAGTCAAACTATATAAAGACAATTCAACAGGAGGTAGTGGAGATGAATAATAGCGGTGCATTTCGAAGTCTATTTAGGATAAGAAAAGAAATTAATAACCGAGTATTTAATACTGTTATGATAACAACATTTGCTTTACTTATTTTAACTTGGTATTTAGTTAGTAACTTCTCGGGCATAAATTCTATATTTTTACCTACTCCACAAGCTACTTTTAAGTATTTATGGTCAGGTTTAAGTAATGGAAGTTTATGGTCAGATATATTAATAAGCTGCTATCGAGTTTTGTCTGGTTTTGCCATTGCAATTATTATAGGTACCCCTTTAGGGTTACTTTCTGGAGCTTTTAAGATCGTAAACGCAGTTACAAAGCCATTAATTGAGTTCTTTAGATATTTACCGATTTCAGCATTAATTCCACTAATTATGGTTTGGGCAGGTGTTGGTGAGCAAGCGAAAATTACGATAATCGTAGTAGGTGCAGTTTTCTCAATGACAGCGATGATTACGGATATTGTTAAAGGTATTCAAATTGATCTTATTAATACCGCTTATACATTAGGAGCAACTCAAGGACAAGTTATTAAAAATGTAATTGTCCCTGCAATTATGCCTAATATGATGGACACAATGCGTATGGTCATGGGATGGTCATGGACGTATCTTATTATGGCTGAGATGTTAGCATCAAGCTCTGGTTTAGGCTATAACATTATGATTGCGGAGCGCTTTATGAAAACCTATATCATTTTTGGAGGTATCTTCATCATAGGTATTTTAGGTTTATTATTTGATCGCATGTTTGCAATTATAAACAAAGTTCTATTTCATTGGGCAGAGGACAATTAGCTTAAACGTCAAAGGAGGAGCTTATGATGGAAGCCATAATTAAAATTTCTTGTAAAAATTTAAATAAAGTATATCAAACTAAAAAAAGTCAAACCATCGCTTTAAAAGATATAAACATTGATATTGAGGACAATGAATTTATTAGTATTGTTGGTCCTTCTGGTTGTGGTAAATCAACACTTCTTCGGATTTTTGCAGGGTTAGATGAAGCAACGAGTGGTGATATTTTACTAGATAATCAAGTCATGATCGGGCCAGGTGCAGATCGTGGGATGGTGTTTCAAGCCTATACGCTATTTCCGTGGTTAACAGTAGAAAAAAATATCCGATTTGGATTAAAACTTAAAAAAATGCCAAAGTCAGAAGCTGATTCAATAGTTGAGAAGTATTTGGAATTAGTAGGGCTAAAAGATTTTCGCAATCGTCTACCAAAAGAGTTATCAGGTGGGATGAAACAACGTGTTGCGATTGCTCGTGCGTTAGCCAATAATCCTGAGGTCTTGTTAATGGATGAACCGTTTGGTGCATTAGATTCAGATACTAAAGGCAATATGCAGCTTCAACTCAGAGAATTATGGGAGAAAGAGAAACATACCGTCATATTTATAACTCACGATATAGAAGAAGCGGTATTTTTATCACAAAGAGTATATGTGATGAGTGCGCGTCCAGGCAGAGTAATCGCAAATATACCAATAGATTTACCACAGCTTCGCGATCTAGAAATTAAGGATACGCAAGAGTTTATTCAAATACGAAAGTATATTCATAGCATGCTTCATTCGAATGACTTTGGAATAAATGAATAATGATTAATACATTATTTCAATCATTTCGTGAGGACAAGCCATTTCTTAAAACATTTGTATTATTAGCTTTGCCAATTGGGCTACAAAGTATGGTTATGAATGTCACACATACAATTGCTTCACTAATGGTTGGTCAGCTAGGGGATTTAGAGGTTTCTGCTACGAGTTTAGCGGGTCAAATTTTCTTTATTCTTAACTTAATCATTGTTGGTATCGTAAGTGGAGCGACCATATTTTTAGCTCAGTATTTTGGGAAAGGTGATCATAAGCAATTAAAAGTCTCGATCGCTCTTGGATTTATCTTAATTATAGCTGTAAGTATCTTGTTTTCAGTAGTTAGTTTAGCTTTTCCAGCTTCAATTTTACAAATATTTTCAACGGAAAAAGAGTTAATAGAACTTGCATCGAATTATTTGAAAATCGTATGTATCAGCTATATTCCAACAGGTATTACTCTAGCAGTCTCAATGGTGTTTCGTAATATTGGACAAGCAAAATTACCACTTAAGATCACTATTATGGGTATTTTTATCAATGTTGGATTAAGTACAAGCTTAATTTTTGGTAATTTTGGGTTTCCTGAGCTTGGTATATATGGTGCAGCTGTAAGTATTGTTATTACTAAATTTATTGAAATGATTTTGTTTGTTTGGTTCTTATATCGTAAATTTTCGGATTATGCACCCTTACTAACGGATTTATTAGGAATCAATCGCTCATTTTTGAAAACCTTCTTTAAAACCTCATTACCAGTCATTATTAATGAAGCCTTTTGGAGCATCGGTATTGCTTTGTACAGCATCGTCTTTTACAAAATGGGCTACACGATCGGTGCTGCTGTAGGAATTGCAAAGGTTTTAGAACAACTGCTGATTTCGTTCTTTATTGGAGCTGGTCATGCAGGTGCGATCATACTTGGACAAGCTATCGGTGAGGGTAAACGAGATGAAGCACCTGAATTAGCGAAAAAAATGGGCTTGTATACAGGAGTGGGTGGAATTGGAATAAGTTTTATGCTTTTAATCGGTACACCACTTTATTTAACTCTCTATCAAGGAATTTCAACTGATGTTAAAGATGCGATTATCACGATTATGATATATTTAGCATTTATTTTGCCACTTAAAGGTATGAATTTCATTCATATCATGGGTACGTTAAGAGCTGGTGGAGATACTTTCATGTGCATGATTATTGATAATTTTTCTCTATGGTGTGTATCTATTCCATTAACCTTTCTATTTGGCTACTTCTTAGACTTTGGAATTGAGATTGTATACTTATTTGTTGTTATTGATGATATATGTAAGTTTTTACTCATTCAGTGGAGGATACGAGGCAGGAAGTGGATTCATAATCTCATTTGATATAGATAGATGAGATTTTTATCAATAAAATTGGAAAAGAGAGAGGAAGAGATGGATATGAGTACAAAGTGGATGAAGTTAGGGACTCAGTTTTTAGCGGTAGTAATGATGTGTTCAGTAATTGTAGCCTGCGGAGAGGGCACGAAGTCATCGAATTCTTCAACTAACGCATCTGTAGAGGTTACAGCCTCTGGAGGAAATGCTACACCTGCTCCAGCACCTGAAGTGAAAGAACCAGTCTCTGTAAAAACCACGTATTATCCATTTATTGGAGGATTTAATATTTATGCTCTAAAGGACAAGGAATATGATTTGGCAAACGGTGTTAACTTGCAAATTGATGCAATGGGTGCTGCTTCACCGCTGATGGGTTTAATGACTCGAGATACTGATGTAGCTTTTATGACTCTACAAAGCTACATGGTTAGCATTGGTACATTAATTGAAGAAGGAACGGATATTAATTCATTACCGAAAATTGTTTATTTGCATAATGGATCAACAGGTGGTGATGGTATCGTAACAGATAGTGAAAATGAAACGGTTGCTGATTTGAAAGGTAAAACGATAGGTGCTTCGTTTGGTGAGGTTACCCACTATATGTTAGCAAAAGCGTTAGAAACAGAAGGCATGACTATTGATGATATCAAAATGGTAGACATGGGACCAAGTAAAGCAGGATCTGCGTTTGTAGCAGGTAGCATCGATGCAGCGGTTACGTTTGAGCCATATTTATCTGAAGGTGTTAAATCTCGTAATGGAAAAATTATTATCGATACGACAACACTAACAAATACGATTCTTGATGTTGTGGTTGTAAGAGCAGATACAGCTGCTGAAAAACCTGAGTGGGTTACAGGTGTATTGAAGTCGATAGAAGATGCAACACAATTTATTTCAACTGATCTTGAGAGTGCTGCTGAATTAGCGGCTGACGATTTACAGGTGTCGAAAGAAGAGGTTATTGAAATGTATCCTACCTTCTATTTATACACACATGAAGATAATAAAGTGGGTATGGGTGAAAACGGTTGGATTTTTGAAACGATGAAAGATGTACTAGATTTCTATTTGGAAATTGGAACACTTTCAACCACATATGACTATAGCTTATTAATTACAGACGAATTTTTATGGTAAGTATTCGAAAAATAAATATTGGAGGAATCAGATATGATTGAAATTCCTAAGCATAGCGCACTAATTATTGTTGATATTCAAAACTCAGATCCAAATAAAAAACGTGATATTCCAGAAAAAAGAATGAACTATTTGAAAAATGCTGAGCGGGTGACAAATTATTTCCGTGAGCGTGGCGATGTTCCAATTGTTCATATATTAGAAATTCATCGAAAAGATCTTATTGATTTTGGTCGCGAACTTGAAGGTGCTGAAAATATTCATTGTGTCGAAGGAACACCTGAAGCTACTTATTATGAGCCTACAGGTCCAATCGAGGGTGAATATACAATAGAAAAACGCCGTTATAGTGCCTTTTTTGGAACGGATTTAGAAATATTATTACGTGGTTTGAAGGCAGATCATCTTTTCATTATTGGTGGAATGACTGATATTTGTGTGCATTATACAGCAGTAGATGCTCATCAATTTAATTATCATGTTCATGTATTTAAGGAAGCGTGTGGCACGCCAAGTAGTGACGAAGTTGCACAAGCTGCTCTAGATAATATTGAGTATTTTCAAACAGGCTCGGTTATTTCAGTAGAGAATTTATTCAATTAATCTATCTTGAAAGGAGTTAGAACTATGAGAAATATATTAGAAAATAGTGCGTTACTTGTTATTGATATTCAAAACGATATGGAAAGTGATGCTATTCCTGTTATGGAAGGCGGAACATGCATGCTAAATTCACCGAAAATTATAAAGCACTTTCGTGAATTAGAGCTACCTATTATTCAAGTAAGAGAGCTGCATCGTGCAGATTTGAGTGACTTTGGCCGTGAATTAGATGGTGTAGAAAAAATCCATTGCTTGGAAGGTACTTCAGCGGAGGAATTTCATCCATCAACAGCACCAATAGAAGGAGAATATATTATAACGAAGCGTCGATACAGTGCTTTTATAGGAACAGATTTGGATCTGTTATTGCGTTGTAAGGGAATTAAGAGAGTATTTTTAATTGGTGGCTTAACAGATGTATGTGTACGTTTTACAGCAGTAGATGCTCATCAACATGACTATTATTTTAATGTCGTTTCTGATTCAGTGATTGGCTCTAGTCAGCAGGCTCATAAAATGGCGTTAAAAAATATGGAGTATTTACAAACAGGTGCTAATATGACTACGGAGCAAGTTCTTGCGTTAAATTGGGATAAATAAGAGTTGTTGTATACGACAACAGAATTTCCTTAACCAGAGGGGGAATATGAAATTGATTTGAGAAAAGGTGAAGCAGTGAGGCTGGATTAAGCATCAATTATGAGGTTTTAGTAGATTGTGCCGAGTGCCACACGTATATTGGGCGGATCCGGGGTCATGAATCAATTAATTAACAAAAAGTGCAAAAAAAGGGTCATCCTAAAGGTATTAACCTTACAGTATGATCCTTTTTTTTACAACTCAAATGATTTCCATATACGGACATGCTCGCTTAAGGAGTTGTCCAGATGCTAGAATTTCAGTAAGAGAATGATAAGGTGCGTCGGAACAGAGTTTAGATAAAATCGGATCGTACCAAACCCGAAGTCAAAAAGTAAAACATCCATGATTGCGCTTGGGTTCACTACATCTTTCTCCGACTTTCTCAACCCTTTAAAAACCAATTCGTAAGAGTGGTCAATCATTTTACATAATTCTAGTTCTGAAAGAGTACCATCGATCAAGATTGTGTTCCAGTGGTTTTTGTTCAAGTGATATCCCGGAGAAATCGAAGCGTATTGTTGTCGTAAACTTTCCGCCATGAATGGATCACATTTCAAACTGATTTTTAGTTGGTTATTTTGGTTGGAAATTAATGCAAACATTTTGGATTTAAGAAATAGTTATTAAATAAAGAGACACTCTTATAGGCAATAAGGGACGAAGAAGTGTATATTACATTGATGCATCTAAATCGATTTGCGTAATTATGAAATTGATTCTTGAACCTCTATTTCTTATCTTTCGGAAGAGCATAGTGGAAAACATTACATAATAAAAGGTTACAAAATTGTGATATATTAATTGTGCCGAGACTTTCAGACAGAAAGTGTGGAGGATGTAATTAAGTTTGTACAAGAATGTGTAAGTTCTTTACAACTAGGGGTGAATCGCATTTAACATGTGTAGGGTTGACTCCCAATCCGAATCCGACAGCTAACTTCGCAGGCGTTATTATAAGGAGGAGCAATGAAAATCCATTTTAAGAAAATGAAATTTGTACTAGCAGCTGTAGGTATGGCAATGGTGGTGCAAAGTACACCACTTCATGCTTCATCACTTCATGTGGCTAAAGAAGGGGATACATATTACAAGCTTTCACAACAATATGCTGTGAACATGGACAAGTTAATGAAAGCTAATCCCAAAACAAAAGCTGACAATATCTATGCAGGTATCAAACTGAACATTCCAACTTCGGGCAATGTGGTTAAGGCTGCATCTCTGACTAACACAGCTTCCATATTAACAACGTCATCAAACAAAAAAGAGATAGAAGCATGGGGAAAAACATTTAACTATTCCAAAACACTAAAAGTTAAAGCAACGGCATATTCTGCTGCTGCTAGTGAGAATGGTAAATGGGGTGCTGTTGATTATTTCGGAAATTCGCTTGAGTTAGGAACCATTGCTGTAGACCCAAGTATTATTCCTTTCGGTACAAAAGTGCTGGTTACTGGACATAGTCACAATGGTCTTCCTAAAGATGCATTTGTTGCAACAGCAAGTGATGCAGGATCTGCAATAAAAGGCAACCGTATTGATATATTTATTCCAGGAAGTCAGCAGAGTGTTCGAGTATTCGGTTATCAAGATATCGAATTGTATTTCATTGACTAATTAAATCATTCATTCGGATAGATAGAGTATATCTCTATCTATTTTTTGGTTTCAGAAGTTTGAATGAGCATGGGGACAGTTACAAAAGTGTATCCTTTATTTCGTAAAGTCTCAATAATAACAGGTAGAGCTTGAATCGTACCTGTTAGATCCGAACCAATTCCACCACCTGCATGAAAGAGAATAATTGAACCAGGTCCTACATGTGACAGCACATTTTTCTTCACTTCTTCTTTACCAATGCCTTTCCAATCGAGTGAATCCACATTCCAATTGACAATTTTATATCCTTGTTGCTTAGCCCATTTCAACTGAGCTTCCGAAATTTCCCCATAAGGTGGACGAATAAGGCTAGGTCTAACGCCAACCGTATCATAAATGATTTGTTCTGTTGTGAGGATCTGACTTTGAAATTGGGCTAAAGTAATTTTTGTGAATAAAGGATGGTCATAGGAATGATTCCCGATAGCATGGCCTTCCCGATGTATTCTCCTTGTAAGCTCTGGGTAATCCTTAGCACGTTTTCCACCAATGAAGAACGTCGCTGGTACATGATATTTAGATAATATGTCGAGGATGGCAGGTGTGAAACGAGGATCAGGGACATCGTCGAATGTGAGAGCGATTCTTTGATTCTTAGGACCCTTGAGAACCATAGTACCAGGATATTTCTGATGTAGTTCAGATAAGGTAGTTTTAGATTTCTTCTTTAACTTATTACTTGAGTTTTGTTGAAGGTTTGACTTAGAAGATTTATCTTGTGATTGGATTACAGATTCAGAATTATATTCAGTTTTTACCATATTGGACGGTGGGGATGCTTGAACTTCTAATGTTATAGTGGTAAATAGTAAGCTGAATATGCTGAGAAATAACAATGTTTTAAGAAAAGCCATTCTGAACATGTGTACAACCTCCGAATTTTTTGTATGTATAGACGCACATAAATGTTGTTATGCCCCCCTTGTGATAATATTATCCTAAGAATATAAGTGAAATAAGTCACATGAACATATTGTGGCTAATGTTATTTTTAAATCAGTTTCATAATCGCCTATGCAGCTTAAATAAGTTTGCGTAATTATGAAATTGATTTTTAAATCAATGAATTCTGAATGTTGGGGGATTTTCCATGGGGAAAGTAATATCGAATACACAAGTATCCGATCAAGTGTATCTAATGAGTGTTGAAGGTCATGCTGGAGGTCGAACGGGTCAGTTTTATATGCTAAGAGCATGGGGGGATTATCCGATACTATCTCGCCCGATAAGTATATTTAACATATCAGGAGATTCGATTGACTTTCTGTACCAAGTGGTAGGGGAAGGTACGGAACTATTTGCGAGACTTCGTCCGGGTGATCCGATATCTTTAGAAGGACCTTTCGGAAATGGCTTTCCTGATGTCTACGGCAGAGTTGCACTTGTTGGCGGTGGGATAGGGATTGCGCCACTATATTACTGTGCGCAACAGTTACCAAATGCGGATATATATTTAGGTTTTAGTAAAGAAGCATATTTACTTGAACCCTTCAATCAAGTCGCAGGGAAGTTAATGACGAATGTAGGTGGGTTCATTATCGATGATATCGATTTCAATCAATACGATGCCATATTAGCTTGTGGACCTCATGGCATGATGAAGGCGATCCAGAGGAAACAACAACAATCACAGTGTACAGCAGAAGTATATATTTCATTAGAGAATCGTATGGCATGTGGGATTGGAGCTTGTTTAGTGTGCAGTGTGTCATGTCATGATGGTCGAAAAAAAGCTTGCACAGATGGTCCTGTATTTGCTGCAGAGGAGGTGTTGTTACATGATTGATTTAACTTGTCACGTAGCTGGAGTTCCTTTCAAGAACCCTATTGTAATGGCATCAGGGACATTTGGTTTTGGAAGAGAATACGGTCAACGTTATGATATATCCAGTCTCGGTGGAATCAGCGGTAAAGGACTTACTTTGAATCCAAAAGCAGGTAATGAAGGATTGCGCGTCTATGAAACACCATCAGGAATGCTAAATAGTGTTGGGCTTGAGAATCCTGGAATTCCTTATTTCCTTGAGCATGAATGTGCCTATTGGGAGACACTTGATACCGTTAGAATTGCTAATCTAGGTGGTAATTGTTTAGATGATTATGTTCAAGGTGCATTGCTGATCCAAGCAGATCACGATAAAAGGGTAGCATTAGGACAGGTCGTGATAGATATGATCGAATTAAATATTTCATGTCCTAATGTAAAAGAAGGAGGTATAGCCTATGGTGTGAAGACCGTTGCTGCACAAGAAGTTGTCCGACTCGTCAGACAAGCAACTAGCTTACCTTTAACGATCAAATTGTCTCCTAATGCAGAGGATTTGGTTGGGATGGCTTTCATGTGCGAAGATGAAGGGGCGGATGCCATTTCTCTAATCAATACGATATCAGGGATGAAGATTGACGTGCATCGACGTTCAAGTGTGTTCCGCAATTTATATGCAGGGCTCTCTGGACCAGCTATCAAACCCATTGCATTACGAATGGTACATCAAGTGGCACAACATGTGAAGATTCCCATTATGGGGCTGGGTGGTATTGTCTCTGCAACGGATATCATTGAATTTATTATGGCAGGGGCTTCGGTTGTACAAGTTGGGACTTATAATTTCATGAATTTAAATGGGGGTCAGGATTTGCTAGAAGGTTTGGAGCAATTCATGCTAGATGAGAAAATTCAATCATTGGACGAGATCCGTGGAATCGTGTAGATTAAGAACATCATAGTTATGAAAGGTTGATGTAATGTGCATGAATACAATCCCAATGACATTCAAATTACTGAAGTTCCTGTAGGTCGAGATATGATGCTTATCGTCACAGGTGGAGCTGTACATATTGGTGCTATATCAACAGCCTATTATTCCCCTGAAGGGTTGATTGAAGTTCAGACGACAAAGATACCTGGGCATAAAGAGTATACAATTAGTGAGAGTTTAGCGCGTAGAGCTATAGAAGTGTTGAATCGAACAGTTACGATTGCTGCTGGGATACATTATGACAACATCACGAAAAGTGAGATTGAGATGATCGTGGAGATTGTAAACAAGCGAATGGACGAATATTTATTTAATAAAAAATGAAACGTTCTTTGAACTTGATACGTACAACAGATATAACAAAACACATCCCTAGGAGGAATGAAATTTATGTCTATGTTTAAAAGATTACGTGATGTAACGATGTCAAATATCAATAGTTTGATTGATAAGGCTGAAGACCCGATTAAAATGACAGATCAGTATATTAGAGATATGCATGAAGATCTTGAAGATGCAGAAAAGGCTGTAGCAGCACAGATTGCCATCGAGAAGAAATTCAAACAACTTTATGAAGAACAAGAAGCACTAGTGAATAAGCGGACATTACAGGCTCAAACAGCTGCTAAAGCGCAGAATGTGGATCTTGCTCGTCGTGCTTTAGAAGAGAAGAATGCGGCTGAAGTGAAGATGAACGAATACAAAGTGAACTATGATCAGAATAAAGCTGCAGCTGATAATCTACGTGGTAAACTTGAAGAAATGCGCAAGCAATTGACGCTAATGAAGAATAAACGCGAAACATTAGTGGCTCGTTACAACGCTGCAAAAGCACAGACTGAAATCAATAAAGCAATGACAGGATTCAGCACGGATTCTGCTGCAAATGGTCTTAAGCGTATGGAAGATAAAATGATGCACATGGAAGCGCAAGCTGAAGCGAGTAATGAATTAGCTTCTAATGAGAAATCATTGGATGATGAGTTCGCAAGTTTAAACAAAGACCAAGCAGTAGATGATGAATTAGCGGCACTGATGAAAGAATTTGGTAAACAAGAATAGATAAGTATATCTAGTACTACAAGCGAAGGAGCTATCTTAAGAGAACAACTCCTTCGTTTTATTATGTAATGAATGTGAAAATATAGCTTGAATGGGGTGTAAGTTAACATGGATTTTGAATATATTCTAAGAGTGTTGGTCTGGACAGGTGTTGGTTCGGTGCTATTATGCTTTCTATTATATGTAGATTCATTATTTACGAAGTACAAGGATTTTGAAGAAGTGAAGAATGGCAACATGGCCGTTACGACTAGGATGATCTTGAAGCTACTTGCACAAGGGTACATTCTATCGGTTTCAATCTCGACATCCGTTGAATTGCTTGAAGCGATCGTGGTCTCGGTTATATCCTTTATCGTACTTCTGATATTGGAAGGTATTGTACGTATTATACTGAAGAATTGGGTCAAGATGGATCTCGACCTAGGAACACAACAAGGGAAATTAGGGTATGGATTGTTCGCAGGTTCATTGCATATTGTCGGAGCATTAATAATAACTGCCTGTCTGTAAATTGAACTAACGTACGTGAGGAGTTAAGGGATATGAGTCTATTAAAAAGAGTAAAAAACCTATTTGCTAAACCTGTACCTGTAATCCGTGAGAAAAGTATGCTCGGACTTGCACCAGGTGATATATGTGAAGTGTCTCTAGTGACATACGAAGTGGTGGGAAGAGTCCACAATCGCAGTCGGAATGCTGTTGTACTTACGTTACAAGACGGGCAGAATATCGAATATCTTCATATCGAAGAACGTGAAAAGTTACTGTACGGGTTATATAAGCCAATTGATGGTAGGTTGGATAATCCGAATGAGGTTCCAAGTATCATAGATTTAGATGATATTTCCTATCATTTAGAAGAAGAATACGACGGGAATGTGCTGGTTGTTGGGAGATCACCCTTTATGCAAGGTGGAGAGCAACATGTATGGCAGTATCAATCGGATAACAATCAATTGCTCCGGATCGAATGGCAGAATGGACGCATTATGATGTATGAAGGTGAACAAGTGATACCAGCAGACGTTAAAGTCATTCGCGCAAGCTAGGGGTGAATTATGTGAAGAAACGATCGGTTCTTTCAATAAAATTATTGGTAGTTCTGAGTTTAATGGTCTCATTATTAAGCGGTTGTGGAATAGGTTCATTTGAGAATGTATTATCAGGGAGTCTAACGGAATCATATCCTCTTGAATCTGTGAATAAAGATGGTAATGCAACTTCTTATGTATATAGAGCCGTAGGTCAGACCGTACCAGAGGTTGCTAAAGAACTATCAGAGGAACGTAAGCCAGATGAAATATCTGTCGAAGATAAAGAGCGGATGTTCCTCGTATACAGCAATGAATTGTATCATTTACAACAGGATCCAGACAAACCTGAGGATACATTGATCGAATTAGATTCCAAGGAATATGTGCAAAAGAATTATAATTCGAGCTTCTTGCAAGGATACATCACAGCAAGTATCATTGGCAGTCTATTTGATTCAATAGGTGGAAGTGGTACTTATCGTGGATACTCCAGTAAAGACGTCTACAAACCGAGCCAGGGTACTTACCGTCAAGCGACGGCCAATGACAAGAAAATCATAGCCCCACTGACCGTTGAGAAAAAAGGAGCAATTACAAGACGTGGAAGTACCAGTACTTCCAGTAGCAGTAAATCAGATGACAGTGTTCTCAATAGAGGATCTTCTTCTACTACGAAGGGTAGCATTAGTAGAGGAAGTGGTGATAGCAGCAGTAAAAGTAGTATATTTGGATCTTCTAAATCCAAGATTAGTAAACCAAAAACAAGAATTGGATCTGGAAAAATTAGCAGGCGAGGGCGAAGATAGCTGTTAAACCACATTATAAAGGGGCTGTCCCAAGTCATGAAAATGACTAGGGATAGCCCCTTCTCTTTAGATTTAGAAGGAATCAGAACGACGCTCAATCGCCTCAGACATCGTCTTATCCGTTAGATGAGCATAAACTTCGGTGGTTTCTGTAGAAGCATGCCCCAACTGCTCCTTCGTCTTGTAAATATCATTCTGTAGATAATAGTCTGTCGCGAATGAATGTCGTAGCTTATGTACCGTTAGAAATGGCTTGCCGAACCTCGATGCATATTTAATTATCATGGCTTGTACAGCGCGCTTCGTCATTCGTTTACCCTCATGTTGTCCATTCGGAATCGTGAGGAAGAGAGCCTTTTCCTTCTTAGGTGGATGGTAACGGGGTTGTCTTAGGCTAAGATATAATGCGAGATCATCCTTGGCTTGTTCACGAAAATAGACGGGTGTTTTATATGTTTCATCATTATTACCTTTTCGGAATATGTAAAGTAATTTGTTGTTGAAATCTAAGTCTTCTAAGTTCAAATTGATGATCTCGGAGACTCGTAAGCCAGAGTTCAAGATCAGACTTGCGATACAGGCATCTCGTTCTTTGTTTAGTTCATAGGAATAGAGAGCCTGCTTGTTATCAGCGACATCAATTCCGTAACCTTCAAGAATATATCCTATAAATTCTAATAATTCTTCGTCCTCAAGAATCTTACCTTTGAGTTTAGCTGCGGTATCCTTCGGTTTGTGAATTCGTTTCACTTCGACTTTCGCCATAATATTTCGTTTTAATAAAGGGTAGAAATTCTCATCTTCGGCAATCTGACTCAGATAATGAAAGAGAGATCGCAGAGAAGATAACTTACGAGATATCGTTACTTTGGAATTTGCACCTTCTCGTCGAGTTGTTAAATAAAGTCGGTAACTCACGATATTCTCCATGCGGAGCATTTCGAGTTCAGTTAAAGTCACTTTGGAGGTATGATCGGCCTCAGATAGTAATTCACCACGCAGCCAATTAAAGAAGGTTTGATAATCTCTTATATATTCTAGAAGTGTTGATGGAGATAAATCGGGTAATTTATAGTCAATAAACTGTTGTACGAACCAAGGCATCCCGAGAACCTTCTCGTCTAGCTGTTTGCGATCAAGTTCTTTTTGTATGTTCACGAATGTGCCCCCTTGATTAAGTGATACCGCATATTAGCTATTTTACCATAGGAACTGGATAGAAGTCATAGCTTGGCAAGAAAGAGTATAATTGCGTAGGTGAAGGAAAAAGTAATATAGTGTGATATAAAAAGTGATGAATGGGTGGATGGTCGTATGGATATGAGATTAGAACGCGTTCCCAAAGAGAATAAAGTGATTATCGATCATATGATGCAATTCTATTTATATGATTTCACAGAATTCTTAGATATTGATCTTGAAGCAACAGGAAAATTCACAGCATACCCAGATTTAGATACCTTTTGGGAGCTTGCTACAGGTAAATATGTTTTTTTGATTTCGGCGGATGGGAAACCAGGAGGATTCGCAATGGTAGAGAGACCCTTTGATCCGGTAGAAGGTGAATATTACATGACGGAGTTTTTTATTATGAAGAAATATCGGCGGAGCGGGTTAGGGAGTTGGGCAGCGAAAGAACTGTTTCAGACCTTCAAGGGAACGTGGAAAGTAACTCAGATGAGAAATAACACTCCGGCGCAGAAATTTTGGCAGAAAGTGATAGGTAACTACACCGGAGGTAGGTATACTCAAAAGTCACGTCCTAATAATGGGAATCTTAGCCAGTATTTCAAGTCTTAATATCACTATACATTGAATCATTCTGCTCATAAACGTTCCAATCTGGTTTGTCTGAATGATAAATCTTGAAGAATAGCAAGGCTAAGCACAGAAGGAGAGACATCATGGGTAAATGCTGGTGGAACGGAACAATCTATACGATGCAAAATGAAGGGGACACGGTAGAAGTTGTATATACCGAACATGGGATAATTGTTGCAACCGGAAGCAAAGAAGTGATAGAAGTGGAATATGATGGGCAAATCGAAGAATGGGTTGATTTGCAAGGTGGAACGATGTTTCCTGGATTTGTTGACAGCCATATGCACTTGATTGGATATGGGGAAACTTTTCTTAAGCTAGATCTATCGAATATGAATAGTAAAGAGGAAGTGCTTCAAGCTATTGCAGATCGAAGTGTAACAGTGCCACGGGGTTCATGGATTATAGCTGAGGGATGGAATGAGAATCGCTGGTTAGACGCTAGTCCTATCACAAGAGATCAATTAGATGCCATTGCACCACATCATCCAGTCCTGTTAAGACGCATTTGTCGTCATTTGTTAGTTGTGAATACACCGGCTATGAAGGCTGTACCAATAGATACTGAAAGAACGGAATACGGAATACATAGCGGGATCTTTAAAGATAGTGATCAAGATATCATCCTTAATGCAGTGCCTCAAGTAACGGAATCTTATATACAAGAAGCATTGCGAGTAGCTATTCAACATGCCTGGAGTCAAGGAGTTGTTGGAGGTCATACCGAAGATTTAAGTTATTATGGAAGTTGCTCCAATGTATTACGTGTTTATCAGAAGGTCATTCACGAGGATTCCATGAATTTCAGAGCGCATTTATTAGTACATCATTCGGTTGTTGGGGAATGGCGGAACGCGGATGAGAAGTTGCTAACTAAGTCCTCATATTTGGAATTCGGGGCGATGAAGATATTCGCAGATGGCGCATTGGGAGGACGAACAGCATTACTGAGTATTCCATATGCGGATGAACCCAGCACCAACGGGCTAGCCATACATTCGGATGAAGAACTAGCGCAGTTAGTAAGCCAAGCACGATCATATGGTTTACCGATTGCCGTCCATGCGATTGGAGATTTGGCTGCAGAGAAAGTCATTGCAGCGATTGAACGTCATCCTGCTTGCGATGGAGCGATAGATCGGTTAATTCATGGACAAATATTAGGAGGAAGTACGATTGAACGAATGAAGAATCTTCCTCTCGTGATAGATATTCAACCCACCTTTGTCGCATCTGATTTTCCTTGGGTTGTGGATCGCATTGGACAAGACACTGACCTTCAATTATATGCTTGGAAAACATTGCTTGATCATGGACTCCGTTGTGCAGGTGGATCTGACGCTCCAATTGAACAAGTCTCACCTCTGTTTGGAATGCATGCAGCTGTGACTAGAATGAAACCAGATGATTCAACGGAAACGATCTATCAATTAGAAGAACGCCTAAGTATGTTCGAAGCCATTTCTTTGTATACAACAGGAAGTGCCAATGCAAGTGGTCATGAATATGATCGTGGAAAGATCAGAGAAGGATATAGTGCAGACTTCACCATATTAACTATGGACCCTTTTCTCAATAAACCTAGTAAATTGTTAACGGATTGTATCGGAATGACCGTGGTTGGCGAAAAAGTTGTATATCGTAATCATGAATAGATTGAAAAAAAGGGAATGCTGAATAATCCCCAACGGTAGAACTGTGAGAAGTTAAGCCGTTTGGGGGTTATTTTCTGTCGCTATAAAGAATATCTCACCATATGAAAAATTCACAATAGAAAGATCAATTATATCTATATCATACATCTTTATGCATCATTCAAATGGTTCTAATTGGTTTAAATGGAATTCACATATCATTTCATCATTATTTTTGAAAATCCTAGATAAGACCATCATTTAGAGGATCATCTGATCAAATGATTATATAATTTATCGTTCTTAAGTGCTTTAATATGGGTGGTAACTGAACCTTATTTGAATTGAGAGGGGAAATGGGTTAATGCGCACACGAAAAAAGTTGTTAGCATGCTTGATGTCATTCATCTTGATATTACCTACGATATCTATCCCGGTGCTTGCTTCAGACTCAGATCCACCTGCAGGAATGATCAATATTACCAGTGATTGGCAAGGAAGTGTGTTTGGTGATGTTGGAGGACAAGATAAAATAACCGCAGAAAATTTTAACATTTGGGAGACTGGAAATGATACGGTTACGCTAAAAAGTGCGAATAACAGAGGGAAGATTTCAGATGGCACGGATGGGATTGCATATTATTATAAAGATGTTCCCATGGATGTTGACTATGAATTAACGGCGACAGCGACGGTTGATGCTTGGACCGCAAATAATCAAGTCTCATTCGGTATTATGCTACGAAATGAAGTATCAATCAACGTTAGTGATGCGGTGTATGGGCAAGGCGATTATGTAGCTGTAGGTGCGCTTGGTCAAACCATGAAGGGATTTACCCGTTTAAATACAAGCCAGAAGAAAGTAGATTTCAATAATCCGATTGATTTACCTGCACCTGCAGTGGGCCAAGTATACGATTTAAGTATTAAGAAATCTGGGAATAACTATATTTTAAAAGTTGGCGATGAAATAGTCGTTGAAGAAAATTTTATGAGTAGTATTCATTATGCAGGATTGTTTACAGCAAGGAATACAACGGTTACCTTTAGTAATGTTAATTTAAGCATTGAAGAACCAGCTGTAGTAAAGGATTGGGAATTTAGCGCATTTGGAGGAAATACTAGTGCTGTGAAGAATCCTGAACCTATCATTCATACAGACGGTTCGGTTACCTTGTCTGCAGATAATGGCGGAAAATTAGCTAGTTCAGAAGAGGGAATGTCTTTTTACTATCAGGAAATGCCTGCAGATGCCAACTTTGAAATTCAGGCTAGAGCCACGATCCAGAATTTTAATCATACATCTCCTAATAATGAAACCCAAAAGTCATTTGGTTTAATGCTGAAAGAAGACATAGGAGAGAATGGCAATTCAGATAAACACAGTTCCAATTACGTAGCTATCGGTGGGTTTGGTGCTAAGTCACCTAATCCAAATGACGTGAGAGGACTGTATAAATTCGCCGCCGATAAACATACCAAGCTTGACCCTTTCAGTGGGATTAATGTTCCTGCCACTAATGAGTCTTATGATTTGAGAATCAAAAAGTCGGGGAATGTTTATGTAGTAACGGTGAACGGTGTTAGTGAACAAATAGATCTTAACCAAAACCTATCCAGTGATAAAATTTATGCGGGATTGTATGTTGCTAGAGAAGCTGAAATCACTTTCAGTAACTATGATATCCGAGTGGATACAAGAACGCCTTCCGATTTATTAATAGACACAACATTGATGAAGAACACCTATTTAGTTAATGAAGATTTAGACTTAAATGGGATGACTGTAACAGCATTTTACGCTGATGGTGCCCAAGAAATTCTAACGGAGTTAGATTATACGGTTACAGGTTTTAATAGCAGTATAGCTGGCATGAACCAAATAACCATTCAATTCAATGGGATAGCAAGGACGATTGATCTGCACATTATTTCATTAGAAGTGACAGGTTTAATGATTAAGTATTTCCCCGCAAAAACAGACTACTATGTAGGTGACACTTTTGATCCGCAAGGCTTGGTAGTAGAAGCAAATTACAATAACGGATATGCCATAAAAGAATTACCTAGCGATCAATACGAGTTCGCCATATCAGGCGCGCAGATCCCATCTTCTTATGTGTTCAATACACCAGGTTCGATAGAGATTACTGTCACATCTATGGAAACACCTTCACAATCAACAACTTTTAACGTGGAAGTTAAAAGCACAGCCATAACAGGGTTATATATCAAGCAACCGCCTGTTACAATAGATTATTTTATCGGTGATAAGCTAGATCTCAACGGATTAGTCGTATATGCCCAATATGATGATAAGACCCAAGTTAGACTTATGAAAGACGAATACACAACCTCACCTCTTGATTCTACTACGGCTGGATCTAAGCCTGTAACTATTACTCATAAAGGGAAGAAGGCTATCTTTCATGTGAATGTAAAGGTGAAGGAGCTTGTTGGAATGGAAGTTACTCAATATCCTAAGACACTCTATTATGTTTTAGAAGATTTTGATCAAACAGGATTGGAAGTTTCTAAAGTATATGACAATGGAGACAGAGTGGCTTTAACAGCAAGCGAATATGCAGTTGATACGATATCACAATTTGACAATTCTAAACCAGGAACATATGCCATCCATATTATTCCCACAGATACAAAACTTCAGGCGATCGAACTATCTGTCACTGTAAGAGAAAAGACAGAAGTGATATGGAAATCAATTAGATTCGGTCAATCTACATCTGCTACCAATAATAAAGTGACGGTTCACGACGATCAATCCGTTACAATCGAAGCGCTGGGAGGTAGTGCTGGAAAAGTTACTGGTGATCACGATGGGATATCATTCTACTATACTGAGATTGATGCTCTAGAAGATAATTTTGAATTATCCGCAGATATTAAAGTCGTTGATTATGCCAAAAGCTCTCAGGATGGTCAAGAGTCATTCGGAATCATGGCTAGAGATGCCATTGGTACAGCTAATGATAGCAGTGTGTTCGCTTCCAATATCGCAGCAATCGGTGGTTACAGTGGTTCAACAACAGGAGCGAATGGAACTCAGTTATTCATCAGAACGGGTGTTACAACACCAGACGGTGCGGGAAGCCAAGGCATTAAAGCAAGCATGTTAGAAAATGTAAGACCTACAGCTAATAATACACATCCAATACAGCCTTATAAACTCACATTGGCCAAAACGAATAGTGGCTATAGCGGGAATTTAAATCAGGGAGAAGAAGTGATATTCTTTACTCCGGATATTTTAAATGCACAAGATTCAAAAATTTATGTTGGGTTCTATGCTGCTCGATTAGCAACAATTGAAGTCAGTAACATCCAATTCTCAGTTACAGCAACACAGACTGATCCTCCGAAAATTGAACCGCCTAAGCAGGCTACAGAACCTGAATTTGAGATTCTTTCGTTAGCCCAAACATCCGATACGGATTACGAATTAATCATTAAATCAAATGTCAATGGAACAGTTATCGTAAAAGAGGGGCAAAAGGTCATTGCACAGGATCGATCAATTGAATCTGGTAAAATCCTGTCCATACCAACCTTACTTCCTCCAAATAGCAATACCAACTTCAGCGTCACGTTCTTACCAGACGACACACAGGAATTAACCTCATATGACAAAATAGTTCGCAATTTTACAGTTACAACTAAATCTTATCTTGGTGATATCTATGTATCGCCATCGGGGACACATGACGGATCAGGATCGGAAGGTAATCCACTAGATTTAGATACAGCCATCCAATTTGTTCAACCAGGTCAGAGGATTATCATGCTTGATGGCAAATATGTCCGCAATACAAGTCTCAAGATTAAGAAATATAATGATGGTAAAACTGGAGCAATGAAAACGTTAATTGCAGAACAAGGAGCACGACCAATCATAGATTTCGATAAAAAGTCAGAAGGGGTTGTTCTAAGCGGTAGTTATTGGCATATCAAAGGTATTGATTTCACACGTTCCGCAGACAATACGAAAGGATTTACCGTCGGTGGTAGCTATAACATCATTGAAAATAGCAATTTTTATGAGAATGGAGATACAGGGCTACAAATTAGCCGCACCGAGAGCTCAGATAACGATATCACGATGTGGCCATCGTATAATCTTATCCTGAACAATACATCACATGATAACGTAGACCCCTCGAATAATAATGCGGATGGTTTTGCTGCTAAGCTTACATCTGGTGAGGGGAATATTTTTAGAGGGTGTATTGCGCATAACAATATAGATGATGGTTGGGATTTATACACAAAAGCAGGAACAGGAGCAATTGGAGCAGTTATCATTGAGAACAGCATCGCTTATAATAATGGATTCTTGTCAGATGGAAAGATAGGAGCTGGAGATAAGAATGGCTTCAAACTTGGCGGCGAAGGGATCCATGTTCCGCACATCATTCGTAACAGCATCGCATTTGGAAATGGTGCTAATGGTTTTACCAGCAATAGTAATCCTGGAGTAATTGCAAGGAATAACATTGCATTTAATAATGCTAAAGGAAATATTAGCTTCACGTCATACGGTAATATCCAAACTGATTTTACGATTGACGGATTCGTTTCCTATCAGAAAGATATTAAGGTCAGAGACAGTTATCCTTTAGCATTAAGCTCTGATGCGAACTACATGTATAACGGAACAGCATCTGTCAATAAATCAGGTGTAGAACTCACTGACGCTAACTTTGTAAGTTTAGTACCAGTCATTCCTTACACAAGAGATGCTACAGGCAATATCATGATGGGAGACTTCATGAAATGGATTGCACCACAACCCAAACCTGGGGATGATGTTGATGTACCCAAAGGTGATGAAACAGGAAACGTAAGTCCAGTACGAAATACGGATTCATCAAGTATTCCTCCAGCCATTAAGGGTAGTTTGGTTAAAATTATTACTACATTAACGGGTTCCACAGCACACGGTAAGATAGATCAGACTCAACTGAGTAGGGCATTAGCGCAAGCCACTGTTGATCATAGAGGCATGTTACAAGTGGAAGTTGAATTTCCAAAGACGATAGGAGCCCTCGGGTATGAATTGACGTTACCAACGGCATCCATATCGACAAGTGGAAAGCTACAGCAAATTGTTGTGTCCACGGAAATCGCCGATGTTGTACTACCAGGAAATATGATAAGTCATGTAGACTTGACTGATTCTCCGACCTTAGCGTTAAAAATTGCAAACGCTGATCTCAATAAATTATCTGCGGAGGTACGTAAGCAAATCGGCAACCGTCCTGTAATCGAGCTTAGCCTAACAGACGCTAATGGGAACGAAATAGATTTCAATAATCCAGACGCACCCGTTAAGGTAACTATTCCATATCAACCTGCAGCAGAGGAACTCGAACTACTGGAGCATATAACGATCTGGTATGTTGATAATACAGGAAAGCCGATTGCAGTTCCTAATGGGAAATATGATGCCGAAACAGGCACAGTATCTTTCATAACAACCCATTTCAGCCAATTTGGTATTGTATCTGTGCAGAAGTCTTTTAATGATCTGGTTAATTTCGATTGGGCGAAAAATGAAATTGAAGTATTGGCGTCTAAAGGTGTGATAAATGGAACATCGTCGATTACCTTCTCGCCAAGTCAGAATATTAAACGTGCTGACTTTATTATCATGCTGATAAAGGCGTTAGGTCTTTCTGCAACAGTGGATACGAATTTCCCTGATATTAAACCTACTGCATATTATTATGATGAAGTCGGAATTGCCAAGAAACTCGGTATCATAAATGGCAAAGCTAATGGAATGTTTGATCCAACGGAGAATATAACAAGACAAGATATGTTCTTAATGACAGCCAAAGCGCTTCGAGTAGCGGATGAATGGGAAGATCGTGTAGCAAATTTAACTGAATTGAATGGGTTCACCGATCGTTCTGACATTTCTTCCTATGCCATGGAGGACGTAGCGCAGTTGGTTAAGGCGGGCTTGGTCAAAGGTGATACTCATTCCAGACTGCATCCACTTAAACATTCAACAAGAGCAGAGGCAGCTATGATCATTTACCAAATGGATAAATCACGGCAATAAAATTGACTATGAAGTAAATCTTCATAAACATAACAGATGAGTATTATATGGAAACAGGCACTGAGAGCTCGAGGAAACGAGCTTACAGTGCCTGTTTTATGATTTAAATGATCTGTGAATTTTGTGGGTTCTACATCCTATTCATTGTCTGATCGTAAATCAGCTAATACTCTAGAAATGATGACGGCAACTTCTGCACGAGTAAGATAACCTTGAGGGTTAAATGTCTGGTTCGGATTCCCTTTAAGATAACCTTTGCTCGTAACAAAAGCGACTGCAGCCTGAGCATTACTAGAAATGCTGTCTATATCTTTGTAAGTTAACTCAACATGTTCAGCAGAATCTTTGAGAAGTGCATTTGCAAGAAGAATAGCAGCTTCTTCACGTGTTAGGTTATTTCGAGATCCTTGTTCAGCTATGCGATCATTCCAAGTAGTTGCAGAAGATTGTAGCCGATCAAGAATTGTTAGAAATTCTGCTTGATTAACATGATCATTGGGCTTATAGGTCTCAGTGCTTTCTTTCCCATTGATTAGAAAATGTGCCGCCAATACCTCTATTTCATGCTTAGACCAGTGATTCAGAATATCTATGAAGCTCTTCGTAACTTCTGCAGTAGTAAAAGAACCTAAGTCAATTGTGGAGAACTGGATTGAATTTGATGCACTCAGATTACCCGCTCTTAAATACATCCATTGTTTGTTTACGGTTTGGTAGTATACACCCAATTTAAGGGGATTTGTATAGTTAGATGAGTCAAGGTTTAATGTGATTTTGACTGGTGTAGTCAGCTTTGTTGATGGTTCTTGAATAGTCAGGATTACAGAAGCTAACTTAGCAGTTCCACCTACTGGAGTCTGAATGTCTGATTTACTACTATCTGATTTGGCGATAGAAAGCGATAGGTTGAATCCATCTTTTACAGTGAAATTAGCAAGGGATTGATAAGGAATAACAATCTCGAATCCTTTACCTACAATCACTAAATCTTTTTGATCTGTTTGAAGTTGTTTCACTACGGAGCTGTCGATATGAATATTAAATGTGTCATAGGTACCAACAGGCACATCACTAATATCTAATGTTACTAGCTTCGCATCTGCTTTCTTAAGTTGCTCTAAAAGAATAGAAGTAGTTGCGCTAAATAGGGCGGTATGTGAATCGTTCTTATCTGATTCAACTACGGATCCCTGTTTGAATGTTAGCTTCTTAGGTGTAGGGGTTGTTGTTGAGAAAGTACCTCCCGAATAAGTAGGTGGTGGGGTAGGCGGATCTGTAGGAATAGTCGGATCTGTTGGCACCTGCTCATCTTCCTTGTTAACTTTCACAACCGTTGGCGAGAATCCATATACCGGGATGAATTTTTGATTATCATTAAGTAGTAATACATCTGAAATGTTAATTGGATAAGATCCCTCTTCTGATCCAACGAAAGTAAGTTCTAGTAATGAACCTTGTAATCCTCCGTTAGGTAGAAAAACTTGATAATGCAATTGTTTCTGATCTGTTCCAGCAACATCGGTGATGTCGAGATTGGAGAGATCGGTACCAGCATAGACATCATCGGTGACAGTTGAAGTAACCTTACTCAAAATAAGTTTTGAATCGAACGTCAAGTTGAACTCTGCATAGTAAACATCTTCTGTAACGGAGTAATTTACGTTTACGTTAAATGACTCACCAGTAGTTACTTTAGTATTAGAAGCTGACAAGTTGACTTGGCTACTGTCTGGATCGAAGTCATATTGAATAACTTCAGCTGGGATCTGCAAGCCGTTTCCTGTAGAATCATACGCGAATAAATAATACGTATTGTCTCCTTTTTGCAGTGGGACATCTACTTGAAAATATCCATCTTCATCCACCTTACCATCAACTTGTTTATAACCATCTGCAGATTCAAAGATAGCTGATACGGATACTAATTCTGATATTAGTGTCTCTGCACTATACAAGTATTCAATTTGTAAATCGTTGATAAACTCTCCTGATATCATACCTATGCCAGGCTGATTCGGATTTAAAATAAGACTCTGACTATCAAGAGCAATCTCAGGTGCTGTCAAATCTACGAGGAATCCCTCTGCAGAACTCGTTATTAAATCACCTGTATCCCAGACGACAGGCACCATAATATAATAACCATTTGTTAGGCTTAGTTTACTCCCGTCTGAGATCGTAACTGTACCATCCCATGTGTATTTATGATAATCAATTCCATGTGTAGGCCGTACGGGTATTGAATCATACGTGTAACCAATAGGATCGCCCGTAATACCATCGAAAATAAAGAATGAGAAGTCTTCTAGTGGTGTATTAACTGCGAATGAAATTTCGGTTGTATCAACAATGTTATCCCCATTAGGTGAAAATACCACATCACCCAATTCAATATTTGAAATATCAGCTAGTTCATAGCTTTCGCCTACAAATACTGCAAATGGAACTCTTAACTGATGCCCAGTTCCTTCTTGTGTCAGAACAACCTGACCATCATACTCACCATCGGGAGTACCTTCTGGAATATCTAAGTGAAGAGAAAATGAACTGCTAGGTGTTCCTTGACGTAGAAATAAGGTATTCATACTAGGTTCTACTATAAGACCATCGTTGTTGTACCAATCCACAGTAATATCGTATTTCTGAATGGAATTACTTATATTATCAACCGTGATGAGTTTAGAAGCTTTACTTGGAGCACTTAATAAACCAAACGATGCACTACTTGTATAATATTCTGCATTAGCATCACCTTGTAGTTGTACCGGCAGTTGTTCTTTCACTTTCACGATTGCCTCTGCTTCAGAACTATTCACTAAACTCACGCGGCCAGCACCTTGTTGATTCACAGAGTAAGGACTGCCTTGACGGTCTTGGAGTGGAACGGAGTTGTTCGCTAGGAGTGATTTAATCTGATCTGGATTTAAATCTATTCCGTCTTGTTCTGCTTTCTCAAGTAATAATGCCACTGCGCCTGCAATATGTGGAGCGGCCATACTCGTGCCTTGAGAATCTTCATAAGCTTCATTGTATTCTCCTGTAAACGAGGGTATCGATGAACGGATGCCAACCCCTGGTGCAGACAGATCTGGCTTAATAGAGTAATAGGGTAAAGAAGGTCCTCTTGAACTGAAATCTGCTAGAAGATCTTGTTCTTCAATTATTGTAAAAGTTACAGTAGATTGACCATTTGCTATGATTTCATCTTTTAACGCGAGTCCATCTGCTTGGGTAATAGTATAAGTAGGAACATAATTTCCTGAAGATCCTAGAGTAGCAGCAATTTCACCAGCTGTATTATTATGAATAATGAGAGCTTTTGCGCCAGCTTCTGTTGCGTTGATAGCTTTATCAGCAAAGGAAATGATTCCTCGAGATACGAGAACAGTTTTCCCATGAACATCTAAATTTGTATAGTCTTCTTTTGACCCAAGATTCGCATACACAAGATCTAAGTCTTGATCTGCCGGAGTTAGTTCTGGTGCGTAAGTTGCGATTTGTGCATAGATTCGACCTATCTGTTGCGAATCAAAAATCGGCGTGTTTACAGGTGGTGAGGATGCTCCTACTGAGATGGCTAACTGTGCAGCAGCAGGGCTACCCACCGTTTTCTCATCGGGGCCATCATTTCCATTAGCTAGAACAACATGAACACCAGCAAGAGTGGCATTATCCGCGGCTTTGGAGTCTGCGCTATATTGATTGTTAAGACTCGAGCCCAATGACAGATTAATAACATCCATACCATCGGCAACGGATTGTTCTATGGCAGCAATAACATCTTCAGATGATCCACTTCCATAAGGTCCGAGTACACGATATACATAAAGATCAGCTTCTGGTGCGATTCCCTTTACCCAGCCTTTACCTGCATCAGGATGTTCAGGATCACCTTGACCTACGATGGTGCCAGACACATGAGTTCCATGCGATGTATCATACGTCTTTCCATTCTTTAATGGTTTTGTCTCATCAGGTAAAGTTTCCATTGGATCGGCATCATCATCAACGAAATCATAACCACCACTATAAGCATCTTTTAGACTAGGATGATTGTAGTCGATCCCGGTATCGATGACACCAACCTTGATCCCTTTACCTGAATATCCTGATTCCCACATTTGATCTGCCCCAATAAAAGGTGCACTCACATCCATCGAAGGTGTGAAACCCTCTGATTCTACGACATCCAGTGCGTGATATTCAACGTTAGGATAGATGGACTTGACCCCAGGAAGATCGAGTAATTGATCAATTTGATTACCTGGAAGAGTGATGGAGTAGCCATTAAATACTTTCGTGTATTCACGATTGAATTGTGCTCCCGCTTCACTTGTTGCAGCAGATTTGAATGTACTGTGTTCCTGTCGAAGTGTATTTGTATGACTATTGATGCTAACTCTGGCCCCTAATGGAATTGTAGCTTCAAAAACCTCCGTCGGCTCAGTCTGTAGTTCAACAATCACCGTCACAGGTTCAGTACTATCGGTAAAAGCAACGTAATTCTCTGGAGGGACTGTACTTGTAACTTCATGAAGGCCAAGTGATTCAATATTGTTGAACTCAGGAATCTTCGTCTGATCGCTAAAATCTATTTTACCAAGAGGTTTGAGAGACGATTGAATGGGGAGAGTGTCCTTTGATAAGTCTTCCACATTAGCAGCATAGGAGACTGTTGGGAAGCCAATACCCAATATGAGAAGGATACTTAGTGAATAGATCATATAGCTTCGAATTATTTTTCTACTTTTTCTCATAATATATCCTCCTTTATCACAGGTATAATGCGCTAGTTATTCATGATGAGCATCTAACCTATCTTTCCTCCTTCATTTTAATTAATCGAACAACAGTTAAATCTTATCCTTATTTTACATATTTTACATGCTCTTGATATGAGACAGGATAACTAGCTATTTAGTCTCGTTTGCACATCATGCTGTCGGAACATAGTGTCGCTTTTGAGAGTTTCAGATTCTAATTCAGAACAAATATTCGGCTAATAACTTGTTGCGCATATTTGTTCGTATACTTATTTTATTTTCTAGGTATAATTGCATAGATAGTATATGTAAATGATTCAAAGCAACAATTCATAGAATGAGAAAATAGGATATAATTTGCGATTATTTGAGATCATTTTATTTAATAAGATGGATAAAGGAGTTGGAAGCTATTGCAATCGATGTTTCGCTATAATTGGATGGTGCGTGAGGAATGGCTTCGCTGGTGCGAAGATGTCCCTTTGGAAGATTTACTATGTAAGCGGACCGGTGGAGTTGGTGGAATATTGCATACATTGTTTCATATCATTGACGTAGAGTGGAGTTGGATTCGTGTACTTCAGGGGCAATCTGATTTCCAGGAGAATTTCGCGGATTATCAAAGTATAGAACGTGTACGTATGCTCCAGTCGACATTCCGTCAAGAAGTGGAAGAGTTCGTAAATTCTTGGGATGGAAGTTTGGAGAACCAACTTTTTATTGATCATCTACCCGATGGAACGATAGTGACAGACAGATGGGGAGAAGTAGTTCGGCATATCATTGCACATGAAATTCATCATATTGGACAATTATCCATATTTGCACGAGAAATAGAGAAGGTGCCTGTTTCTGCAAACTTTATCGGAAGAGGACTATTTGAGTAGCTAGAGAGGCACATCACTTATGGAGAAATTTAGAGGATCAGGTTATTTTATAAGCTCTAATAAGAGTCTAATTGTCTGTCAGAGACCAAAAAAGAAATATTCACTTAGGATTGCTATCCATAGTGATTATTTCTTTTTGATAAGAATGGTATTGTATAATTCCTAATTAGCAGCAACAGGTTGCTTTTCTTTCGTTAATTCCGTGGTGAAATATTGTTGAAGTTCTTTAAGTTTTCTTGGATCTTCTAGAGTGACCTTTTCTTTAAGATAACGATCATGTAGATTCTCCCAAGTAAGAGGTAACTTCTGAAGCGTCATTGAACGAATCGCATTCTTCACCAATCTTCGTTCTTTCGCATTAGAGTAAACATCCTTGAACTGTTGAGTATATTCGAAGCTTAATTTATCGAAAATAGCGCGAAATACTTCAGAGGTCATTCTCGCATCATCTAATGCTCTATGCGCAGAACCAGAAGGATCGATGTTTAGATCTTGTAGAGCACCTTCAACACTCACATCATTAGTAACATTCTTGTATCTTATATAACCCTTTAATAAATCGAAGTAGTTAGCAGCCATCCAGTAAGTATCATCAAGCTTGTGCATACGAGTATCATATATAATTCGTTTTAAATCTTCGCCTCCCCAAGTAAGCAGAAGGAAAGATTCACTATGGTTTAACCAATTTGTGAAATCACCTATAACTTTTACAAATCCAGCAGCTTGATCAATATCTTCTTGCGGGATTCCTGTTTTCTTTTTTATAAAAGAATTGAGTTTTGAGAAATAAACTGGCTTGATTAATGCTGAGAATTCGTCTATGTGTCGTAAATTAGAGTCTAGTCGTACTGCTCCAATCTCGATAACTTCCATAGGTAAATCACTAGCAAATTTCCGTCCGTTAAATTCTATATCTAAAATGATATAATCCACGATGAAGCCTCCGTTCCTTAACTTGTTCTATTCTATCAGCCGCAATAGTTAGTGTCCATGGTTAATTAACCTAGATTTATGAAAAGCAAGTCAAGAAATAAAAAAAGATTGTAATTTTTAAAATGATATGATAATTTATAAGTGTAACCTGTGTAACCGGTTACACAGGGAGATGAGACCAACATGGTAACGATTAAGGATGTTGCGAGAATTGCTGGTGTATCCGTGGCTACCGTTTCAAGAGTCTTAAATGAATCGGGATATGTCAACACAGATACTCGTAAGAAAGTTGAAGCAGCCATCAAACAAATCAATTACACACCTAATGAAGTGGCCCGGTCATTATTTAAACGAAAATCAAAATTAATAGGCCTATTGTTGCCTGATATAACCAATCCCTATTTTCCATTGTTAGCACGAGGTGTAGAAGATCGGATGCAGGAGAATGGATATCGATTAATATTTGGGAATAGTGATGAGAATGAATTTAAAGAGCTAGATTACATTCAAACTTTTGTCCAAAACAACGTTATCGGTGTGATTTCATCAACAAACTTTCCAGATAGTGATATTTATACTAAATTGCAAATTCCAATCGTCTTTCTGGATCGTACTTCGAATGAACGACCTTCCGTCTATGCTGATGGCAGAGAAGGTGGACGTATTGCAGCAAAGGAAATTATTGCACGTGGTAGTAAGAGAATTACGATTATCCAAGGCCCGGCACATATCAAACCGGCTCAAGATCGTTTTCAAGGGGCTGTAGAAGTTCTTGAAGAAATGAATATGACATATAACGTGATTCAGACGTCCTCTTTCTCTTACACTGGAGTTGAACCATGGGCTAAGGAATTATTTGAAAAATATATAAATACGGACGGTGTCATTGCCAGTAACGATATCGTAGCAACAGCAGTTCTTCATGAAGCACTTCGTCTAGGCAAGTCTGTACCGCAAGATGTTCAAATTATTGGATTTGATGACATACCGTTAAGCAGCTTGTTATCGCCATCGTTATCCACTATACACCAACCCACTTATGACATGGGGCGCGAGGCTGCTAGTTTACTTATTAAGTTAATTGAGCAAGATAAAGTGGAAGATTCAATTATTCAGCTCCCCGTTAGATTCGTTGAACGGGAAACCACTAGAAGAAACCAAGAGAAAGGTTGATAATTATGGCTAAGATTTGTGTGATTGGAAGTTGTTCTATGGATTTGGTGGTGAGTTCGTCCAAGCGTCCTACTGCTGGCGAAACAGTTCTTGGAGATAAATTCACAACAGTGCCTGGAGGAAAGGGAGCCAATCAAGCTGTAGCGGCTGCTCGTTTAGGTGCTGAAGTTACGATGATTGGTTGCGTAGGTGATGATTTCTATGGAAAAGCAATCATGGATAACTTCCAATTGAATCATGTACTTATCGATAATGTGGAACCGGTTACAGGTGTGGAGAGTGGTACGGCTCATATTATTTTAGCTGAAGGTGATAATAGTATTATCGTCGTAAAAGGAGCAAATGATCATGTCACTCCTGCCTTTGTTGAATTGGCACTTGAAGCAATACGTAAAAGTGACATGGTATTGATTCAACAAGAGATCCCAGAAGAAACGGTATCCTATGTAAGTGATATTTGCCATCAATTTAAAATTCCAATGATGCTCAATCCAGCACCAGCACGTCCGATTAGCGAATCGGTCATTGAGAATGCTACGTATTTAACTCCCAACGAACATGAATGTTCGGTGCTATTCTCAGGCATGAGTCCATCAGAAGCTTTAAGAAAGTATCCGAATAAGCTTTTTATTACAGAGGGAAGTCAGGGTGTGCGCTATTACGATGGGATACAAGAAGTTGTTGTTCCTGCATATAAAGTGAATGCTATAGATACGACTGGAGCAGGGGATACTTTTAATGCTGCCTTTGCTGTAGGTCTCGCTGAAGGGAAATCATTGCAGGATAGTGTGAGGTTTGGTAACCGGGCGGCTTCGTTATCCGTTACCAAATTCGGTGCACAAGGTGGAATGCCCATACGAGCAGAAGTAGAAGGGAGCCTTTAGTGATGAAGAAACAAGGAATTTTAAATAGTCATATTTCCAAGATTCTAGCTGACTTAGGTCATACCGATACTATTGTCATCGCAGATGTCGGCCTGCCGATTCCAGCATGGGTTCCTAAGATTGATCTAGCTCTGAAGTTGGGTGTCCCTAGCTTCCAAGACGTTGTGGATATCATTATAGAGGACATGGTCATTGAAAAGGTGATTGTAGCGGAAGAGTTAGATACTGAAAATCAAAAAACGTCACAATATATAAATAACCAATTTAACGGAATACTTATAGAGAAATTATCACACGAACAATTTAAGCTGTTAACACATAAGGCTAAAGTTATTATACGTACGGGTGAAGCTAGTCCTTATGCTAACTGTATTCTACAAGCTGGAGTCAATTTCGGATAAATGAAGGGAGGCTACAATCATGCATATTACTATGCACGATATCTATAAGTCATTTGGTACTAACCGCGTGCTAACGGGTGTGAATTTCGATTTACAGGAAGGTGAAATCCACGCGTTAATGGGCGAGAATGGTGCGGGCAAGTCTACATTAATGAACATTCTGATTGGTCTTCATCAGCGTGATCAAGGCACGATAATGATAGATGATAAGGAAACGTATTTTGAGAGTCCTAAAGAAGCGGAACAAAGAGGAATTGCGTTTATCCATCAAGAGCTTAATGTATGGTCAGATATGACTGTGCTCGATAATTTATTCATCGGTAAGGAACGGACATCGAATTTTGGACTATTAAATATGAAAGAGATGAAAGCGCTAGCTACAGAGCAGTTTCGGAAACTCTCTGTGAGCATTCCACTGAACCAAGAAGCAGGGAAATGTTCGGTAGGTGAGAAACAAATGATCGAGATAGCGAAAGCATTAATGACTGATGCCAAGGTTATTGTCATGGACGAGCCTACCGCTGCTTTAACAGAAAGAGAAATACGGAAACTATTTGAAGTTATTGCATCACTAAAAAAGGATGGCGTATCAATCGTATATATTTCACATCGAATGGAAGAGATATTTGAGATATGTGACCGGATTACGGTCATGCGTGATGGGAAAACAGTAGATACTAAGGCGATCCCTGAAACAAACTTTGATGATGTAGTTAAAAAAATGGTTGGGCGAGAAATAACGGATCGCTACCCAGAGCGTACATCCAATCTTGGAGAAATTGTGCTAGAAGTTAAGAATACATCAAAGAAGGGGCAATTCAAAGACGTTAGTTTCTCTTTACGGGCTGGTGAAATATTAGGATTCTCTGGATTAATGGGGTCAGGACGAACAGAAATTATGAGAACTGTATTCGGAATAGATTCCTTAGATAAAGGTGAAATTTGGGTACACGGGAAAAAAGTATCCATTCGAAACCCTGAAGATGCTGTTAAAGCAGGCATAGGATTTGTTACAGAAGACCGGAAAGACGAAGGGTTAGTGCTAGATTTCTCCATTCGTGACAATATGGTTCTTACGAACCTTCATAGTTTTGCACCTAAAGGATTAATTAAAGATAAGAAAGAACAGGAATTTGTAGATGTTCTCATTAAGCGTCTGCAGATCAAGACACAGTCCTCAGCAACACTAGTTCGTAGTCTATCTGGCGGAAATCAACAGAAAGTGGTTATTGCGAAATGGATAGGAATTGGACTGAGTGTACTAATACTAGATGAACCAACACGTGGGGTTGATGTAGGAGCGAAACGCGAAATTTATCAATTAATGAATGAGTTAACGGAACGTGGTGTTGCCATTATTATGGTCTCCTCAGAGCTGCCGGAAGTCTTAGGCATGAGTGACCGAATTCTAGTCGTTCATGAAGGGCATATAAGTGGAGAACTTTCGAAACAGGAAGCCACACAAGAAAACATTATGACATTAGCTACAGGAGGTCAATAGTATGAAAACGATCAACGATGAAAAAGGTAATAAAGGCTTTAAAATCGGTCAAATCACGCAAACACTTGGTCCATTATTAGGACTAATCATACTCATAATTATTGTAACCGTGCTGAACCCAAGCTTTTTAGATCCGTTAAATATTTTAAATTTATTAAGACAGGTTGCTATTAATGCACTGATTGCTTTTGGAATGACCTTTGTAATTCTAACAGGAGGTATCGATTTATCGGTTGGTTCAATTCTCGCTCTATCTAGTGCGTTGATGGCGAATCTTATGCTCTCAGGATTGGATCCGATCTTAGCTATCATCGTGGGTTGTTTACTTGGTGGAGTGATGGGTATGGTCAACGGGCTAATGATTACTAAAGGTAAAATGGCGCCTTTTATCGCGACGTTGGCAACGATGACGATCTTCAGAGGATTAACGCTTGTGTATACAAATGGTAACCCCATAACAGGTCTTGGTGACAGCATGATGTTCCAATTATTTGGGCGAGGATATTTTCTAGGTATTCCTGTACCTGCGATCACGATGATTATCGTATTTATTGTCTTATGGGTCGTATTACACAAAACTCCTTTTGGTCGTAAAACATATGCGATTGGTGGTAACGAAAAGGCATCCATCATTTCTGGTATCAAAGTCGCACGTGTAAAAATCATGATTTATTCATTGATTGGTATGTTATCTGCATTAGCTGGAGCTATCTTGACTTCTAGGTTGAACTCAGCACAACCAACTGCCGGTACATCCTATGAGTTAGATGCGATCGCAGCGGTTGTATTAGGTGGAACGAGCTTAACAGGTGGACGAGGAAGAATAGTAGGTACTCTCATTGGTGCACTAATCATCGGTATATTGAATAATGGATTGAATTTACTTGGAGTATCCTCTTTCTATCAAATGGTAGTTAAAGGGATCGTTATTGCAATTGCTGTATTAATTGACCGTAAGAAAACGGCATAAGAGGGGGAATTAAATATGAAAAAGAGTGCGCTAATTCTTATTTCATTACTATTGGTGTTGCTAACAGGATGTTCATTAGAGCCACCAGAGTGGGCTAAATCGAATAACAATGATAATTTAGATCAGATAAAAATTGGATTATCGATTTCAACACTAAACAACCCATTCTTCGTATCTTTAAAAGATGGTGTTATGAATGAGGCTAATAAGCTAGGAATGGAAGTTATTGTGATTGATGCACAAAATGATTCAGCGAAACAGAGTAATGACGTTGAAGATCTAATGCAACAAGGCGTGAATTCTCTTCTGATCAATCCAGTGGATTCATCTGCTATTTCTACGGTAGTACAGACAGCTAATAGTCTAGGCATTCCTGTCATTGCATTGGATCGCTCCTCTGAACAAGGAGATGTTGAAGCACTCGTGGCCTCAGATAATGTAAAAGGTGGAGTAATGGGTGCGGAGTATATTGTAGAACAACTTGGCAAAGGTGCGAAAGTGATTGAGCTAGAAGGTTCACCAGGGGCATCCGCTACGCGTGAACGTGGCGAAGGATTCCATCAAATTGCGGATACTCAGCTTGATGTTATTGCGAAGCAGTCCGCTGATTTTGACCGTACGAAGGGATTGACCGTGATGGAGAACTTGCTTCAAGGAAATCCAGAAGTTCAAGCTGTTTTTGCTCACAATGATGAAATGGCACTTGGTGCGATAGAAGCGATACAAAGTTCAGGTAAAAATATTCCTGTGATTGGATTTGATGGAAATGATGATGCTCTAGATTCAATTCAAGCTGGTAAATTAACAGGGACTGTTGCTCAACAACCTGAATTAATTGGGGAACTATCCGTTCAAGCAGCCAAAGATGTTCTAGAAGGGAAGAACGTAGAAAGTTTGATTGCTGCACCACTTAAGTTGGTAGTGAAAGAGTAATAGAGGACACGATTACAATATAGTTCCACATTGTTAACACTGCTCTTAGCCGTATCTGGCTAGGGCAGTGTTTTTTGATATCAACAATGATGAATCTTTACGATATGATACATACCAAGGCAGTACTGATTCGCCTATTTAGCTGCGATAATGGCGAACATTGGACGATGCTGATTCAGAATCTGCGCGGTTTCACTGTGAACCGCTGAGTCAAAGCCCTGCAATACAGTAACAGATTGAAATCCAATATAGGTCAGCATATCGACATCCCAGGCTGGCCGTTTCACATAACTTAGTGGCAACGTTAAGGCGATTTGATCACCTTCTGCGATTTCCTCCTCCGTTCGATAAGGGACATAACCTGCTGCAATAGCCTCTTTCTGAGCAATGTTGAAAAGTGCTGCTTCCTTCGGGTCAGTTAAGAACAAGTTCCAATTACCGTCGAATATAATTGTTTCTCCACCTTCATTTAGCCATTCATGCCACTTCTGATAAACGGCTACAGGATTCGGTAGAAACCAAGTGACATTGCGGGATATGATCAGATCAAATGTCTGCAGTGGAGTGAATTCTAAAATATCTGTTTGAATAATGCTGATCGTGCAGTCGTATTTTTCGGCGTTCTTATGAGCTTTCTGAATCATTTCAGGAGAGGAATCAATAGCTGTTACATGGTGCCCCATACGAGATAACAGAATACCGAAGAAGCAAGGGCCAGTTCCGACGTCGAGTACCTTTAGTTCTTTCTTATCCTTTAGCTGCTTACTTATTATCGCTTCCCATTTATCATAAGACTCATTCGTAATTTCATTTTCTATAATCCCATCATAAATATCGGCACCTTTATCCCAATAGGCTTGATGTTCCTTTTGCTGCTCTTTGTTAACAGTCATATTATCTCTCCTCTTATTTAGCTTGTAAAAAACACTTGCTAATAGTAATCTTTACGATTATTATTTAACCTTAGTTAGATGTTTACGTCAAGCTAAATTATGATGGTCACGTACCATACATCAGGAGGAGTATACATGTTTAGGAGATTTAGTATCATTATGATGGTTAGTTTTTGTATTATAGTTGTTGGATTAACTGGCTGTACGCCTAACTCTACCCCCGTAGCAACTGGAAAAGAAGAGGCGATAAAGCGAGTTACGGTTGCGATTACGCAAGATCTAAAGGGGGATAAAATCGATGCCACAACATATAATGGTGCTCGAGCAGTCCAAACAGCCATTTATGATGCTTTAGTCGAATTTGGAGAGGGCGGTAAAATAGAGCCTAGTCTTGCGGAATCATGGGAGGTTGCTAAAGATGGGAAGACATATACCTTTCATTTAAGAAAGGGCGTGTTATTCTCAGATGGAACGGCATTCAACTCTGCGGCTGTAAAGTTCTCATTGGAGCGTACTGCAGTTAACGAGGAGATGGCTTCATTAGAAATCGTCCGAAAGTTGGAAAAGATTGAAACGCCAGATGAGTATACCGTTGTACTAACATTCAAAGAAATGGCATCTCAGACCTTGCTAGAGCTTAGCCAAGCTCGTCCGTTTCGAATCATGAGTCCAAATGCAGTTGTTCCCAATGGAGCAATAGGGGGCGAATTCACGGAGCCAATCGGTACAGGCCCATGGAAGCTCGATAGCTACAAGGAAGGCTCGGATACGGTATTAGTGGCGAATGAGCATTATTGGAAAGAATCGGTGGCGAACTACTCTCTTGTATTCAAAGTGATTACCGATCCCCAAGCTCGCGTATTAGCGCTTCAGAATGGAGAGATCGATATGGCTGGCGGTGAGGTAGGTAATGTTCCTTATGAGAATATCGCATTATTCGAGAATAACGATAAATACATAATTGAGACGAATGCCAGTACGATGTCCTATTTCATAGTGATTAACCAGAGAAATGAGTTTCTAGCTGATAAGAATATACGACAGGCGATAAACTATGGAACAGATACGAGCAAAATGATGAGCGGAAAAGGTGCCGAAGTATTGGGTTTATTCCAAAGCACCGTCGCTTTTGTTACACCCGACAACCAGCCCTTCTATGATTATAACGTAGATAAAGCGAAGCAATTAATAGAAGCCTCAGGCTATCAATTGAACGCAAGTAGTAAGTTATACGAAAAAGATGGCCAGGTAATCAAGTTCAGACTTGTCATTCAAACAGAAGAATACCCTGAGTGGAAGGAGATGGCCGAAATCTTTCAAGATCAGATGAAGGATATCGGAGTGAAGGTAGATATTCTAAATCAGGAGAGAGCAGCTTATTACGATGCGCTTTGGACGAACAAACAATATGATCTTCTGTTGTATCGCACTTACACGGATGCGCAACTACCCTATCGTTTCTTGAGTTCCTTGTTCTATAACACGGTCGATACGCCAGCGGTTGCTTATCAGGATGATATGTTAACCGCTGAATTGGACCAGATTGCAAATACCATTTCACAATCGGAGCAGCAGGCTATATTTGATCGTGTATTTGATCGCATTCACGAAGAAGCCATGACGGTACCGATTTTTTACACGAAGCAAACCTTTATTCATAACAGTAAGATCTCTGATTTTACCTTTGGTAATATTGAAGACAACCCCGTGAAATGGCATCAGCTGCACATTGAGGACAAGTAATGCTGAGATATATTTCTAGTCGCTTAGGTATGCTTATCCTAACGCTTTTCGTGTTAACGGTGTTTGTGTTTATACTTATGCATTTGGCTCCCGGGGACCCAGCAGCGCTGTTGCTGCAGGGACTTGGAGCTGTTCCTGATGCCAATCAGATTGCAATCATGCAACATAAATGGGGACTCGATCGATCGCTTGTCGTTCAATATATGTCGTGGATACTTGAGTTAGTTCAAGGTAATTTGGGTTATTCTTTTATTTCAAATGCACCTGTAACAGAAGAGATCTTCTCAAGATTGGGGCCTACCCTTCTTCTTATGATTAGTTCTTTTTTGGTAACCTTTGTTCTGTCTGTTCCGCTCGGCGTGATGAGTGCACTTCACGAGAAGAGCTTGTTCGATCGAATAACGTACACCGTTACGGTGTTAGGATTGTCGATTCCAATGTATTGGCTGGCTATTATTTTTATGTTTTGTTTTGGTGTGTTCTGGCCATTATTTCCGATTATCGGAAGCGGATCGGTACGCCACTATGTTCTTCCTGTAGCGACCATTAGCATCGTGGAAAGCATGTATTTTATCCGAATGATTCGATCCTTTACGCTTGAATACAAACAAGCCTCCTATATCGAAGCGGCAACGGCTCGCGGTTTGAAAGGGTGGATCTTTTATCCTTCTTACTTATTTCGAGCGATGCTCATTCCGGTAATAACGATTGTCGGAACGAGTTTCCCTAGTTTTTTTGGTGCAGCTATTATTATCGAGAATGTATTCAGCTTCCCTGGTATCGGTAAATATATGCTAGATATGATCTATAGCCGCGACTTCCCCGTTATACAAGGGTGTGGCTTATTGCTAGCGGCTACGATCTTCATTTTAAATTTTATAACAGATCTTTGCTATTATTTAGCAGACCCTCGCATCCAGATGGAGAAACAGAGGTGGGAGAATTGATTACCTTTATGAAGACAAATAAAATGGTATCGGCCGCGTTGCTTTTTATTATTGTATTAATACTAGCGGGTATTTTTGCACCGTGGCTACAGCCATATGATCCTTTTCAACCGGACTATGATGCCAAGTTGCTAAAGCCTCATTTTCATCACATTTTTGGAACGGATTATTTAGGACGAGATATTTTCAGCAGGATACTGTCCGGAATTAAACAATCCATTTTTCCTGCATTTGTCGTTTTGGGTATAGTTATGATTATAAGTTTGGCCCTTGGCACGCTTAGCGGTTATTATGGTAGCCGCCTCGACATGCTGATTATGAGTATAACGGATATTTTTGTTGCGGTACCCAATATTCTACTTACTATTGTGATTATTGGATTTTTGGGGTTCGGTATGGAAAACGTCTATTTAGCGATTCTGTTATCATGGTGGGCTAAATATGTCCGTATTATACGAGGTCTTGTGCACGATGTGAAGAAAGAGCCATATATTCTCTCAAGTCGAGTAAGCGGTTCTTTTGGTTTGAATACGATTGTCCGTCATATTGTCCCCAATATTATTCCACAGGTATTAACGCTTGTGATTCTAGATGTGAGTAAGGTCATTCTGACATTATCAGGCTTATCCTTTCTTGGAATCGGTGCGCAACCTCCTTCGCCAGAGTGGGGAGTTATGCTGCTAGATGGGAAAAATTATTTGCAAATTGCCCCATGGATGGGGTTCTTTCCAGGATTCATGATTTTTGTTACAGCATGCGCATTTCAGCTATGCGGAGAGAAATTACGAAGCCGATATAAGCTAAAATAGGTGAAAGGGGAAGTGACAAATGACCATTATAGCCGAAGTGAAGGAGTTAACGATTAGGAGTAGCGACAATCAAGATCTAGTACTGAATAGTAATTTCTCCTTACATGCCGGAAAGACACTTTGTTTGATTGGCGAAAGTGGCAGCGGCAAAACATTGACGATTAAAGCTATGCTAGGCATGCTTCCTAATCAAATGAAAATGTCGGGAGAGCTTCTTTTTAAAGGACATAATACGGCTCATTTCAGTCCGCGTGAGTGGCAAAGGGTGCGTGGTAGTCAGATCGGTGTAATACCTCAGCATCCTGAACAAGCTCTTCACCCAGCCATACCGATCGGACGACAGCTAGGTGACGTACTTCGGAGTCATATCTCGGTTAGTAAACTGGAAGCGGAGCGCAAAGTAAGAAGGATGCTGGAAAAGGTCTCTCTTAAAACGGTAGATAAGTTGATGAAGCAGTATCCCTTCGAATTGAGCGGAGGTATGAATCAGCGAGTTATGATCGCAATGGCACTCTTGCTGGAACCTGAATTACTGATTGCAGATGAACCTACAAGCGCACTAGATGTAACTACGCAAGCTGATATTCTATCCCTGCTGCGGGATTTAACGGCGGAGAGCGGTATGAGCTCGTTATTTGTTACACATGATTTACTTATAGCAGGTTACATGGCAGATACCATTGCAGTCATGTATCGAGGTGAAATCATCGAACAAGACAGCACAATGGCTGTGGTACAGTATCCGAAGCATGCCTATACGAAGGAGCTATGGCAATGTCGCTCCCCATTTATGCTTTCTTAAGGAGACAGTTGAATTAACTATGTTAGAAATAAAAAAACTATCGAAAAGGATTGGAAAAACACTTATTCTTGAACGTATTGATCTGACAGTACAGGCAGGTCGTTCATTGGCGATTGTTGGTGAGAGCGGAAGTGGAAAGTCAACGCTTGCGAAGCTCATTATGGCGTTGGAGCGTCCGACCTCTGGTCAAATTCTTCTTGACGGCATCCCTGCACCTACGAACAAGACATCTGATTTCAGAAGCTGGTATAGACAAATTCAATTCGTATTTCAGAACACAACGGCTTCGCTTGATCCACGTATGACCATTTCACAAAGCATAGAGGAGCCATTATGTCATTTCACGAAGCTGAACAAAAGCGAGAGAAAAGAACTTGTGATAGAATATGCCACGAAAGTGGGGTTACCTCTAACGTTATTGAACGCGGCGCCTAGTCATTTGAGTGGAGGGCAGTATCAACGTGCCTGTATTGCAAAAGCACTGATCGTAAAGCCTAAGGTGCTTGTATGCGATGAGATCGTCTCTAATCTGGATATGATTCATCAGCATACAATCATTGAGTTACTACAGCAGCTTAAAGCCGAGCAGCAGCTATCTCTTATATTCATTACGCATGATCTTTCGCTCGTGGCTAACTTATGCGAGGATATCCTGGTGATGAAAGATGGCAGAATGGTTGAGATTTTCGATTCGGATTTCATACAAACCGGCAGCCATCATCCATACACAGAATCGCTATTGCATGCGGTTGAAATTCTTAGAAGGAACTGGATAGCGCTTTAAGTTGAAAATAGAATAACTTGAAGGAATATTCTCTTTGGGAGGAACTGAAAACTTATGTTCCTCTCTATTTGCGTAGCGCTAAACAACTAAATGATAGCTATTGACAATCAACTGTATTATGGGGATAATACATTAAAAGTGTATGAACCACGCAGTACACACGCTGAAAAAAGAATGTGAGGTAGCAGGATGAAAATGAATGAAGGCTGGACGGAAGTCACTTTCAATGGCCGAGATCCGGTATATTTGCAAGTTGTCCGTCATTTCAAAGAACAGCTTGCAACCGGTCGGCTGGAGGCGGGGCAGATCATTCCTTCGCGGAGGGAACTAGGGGCAATGCTAAAGATTAATCCCAATACGGCACAGAAAGCGTATAAAGAAATGGAGGAGCAGCAATTGATCATAACGGAAGGAAATTCACCAAGTCGTATTACACTTGATGAACATGTGCTACGCAAGATTCGTTCAGAATTAATTAGTGAGGCTGTTGATGCCTTTGTTGGTTCGGTTCGTAAAATAGACGTTCCCGTAGATGAGCTATTGGATATCGTTAAACAGAAATATCTTGAAAGAAATACGATAGAACAACAAGTTCAGGAAGGAGGAGACTTGCATGATTGAGGTTATTGATATTCATAAGCGATATCGAGGTCGATCTATACTAAACGGTGTCTCCTTCACAGCAGAGAAAGGCCAAATCACTTGTCTCATCGGCAATAACGGAGCAGGTAAATCAACGATTCTGAAGGCCATTATGGGATTAACACCACTTAAATCAGGTAAGATCCAGATTGACGGCCAGTCTATGAATACGAGCATGTATGAGAAGGTGTCATTTATCCCAGATCATTTAACGATGCCGCTTAGTATGAAGCTGGCCGAAGGGTTACAGTTCATGAAAGACTTTTATCTGAATTGGAATACAAGTCGGGCTGATGAACTTATGCAGTTTTTTAATTTGGATAGAACAGAGAGAATTGGCAACCTTTCAAAAGGAACAGCTGCTAAATACAATCTAGTCATTGGTCTTGCGCAGGATACACAATACGTATTGATGGACGAACCATTCTCAGGGATTGATATGTTCAGTCGAAGTATGATTGCAGAAGTGTTCTCCAGCCATTTAATCGAAGATCGTGGTGTATTACTAACAACACACGAAATCGGGGAGATGGAGCATTTGATCGATAAAGCTGTACTCATGAAAGATGGAGTGATCGATCGCGACTTTAATTGTGAAGAGATGCGTAGCGAGGAAGGCAAGTCCATCGTTGATGTCATGAGGGAGGTGTACCTACCGTGAAAAGTTATTTGAAGCTTGTACATATGGAGGTCAATCGTTTCAAATATATACTGCTAGGGTTAATGGGAATAACGGCATTATGTCAATTTGGTGCTGTGATCTGGTGGACTAAGTGGTGGATTAACGAGTGGGTAGAAGACGGTTTACAGAATGGAGCTTCCTTTGGGTATGGTGGAACTAGTGGCAAACTTTCATTTTTTGAGATGATCTACAACACACAAATCCTTTTTATAGCCCCGATACTACTCAGTGTTGGTGTGCTTGCTATTTATGTATTTCTAATATGGTATCGCGATTGGTTTGGTCGAGATACATTTATTTATCGGTTATTAACGCTACCAACTGCAAGACAACATATTTATTTCGCAAAAGTCACAGCTATTCTTCTATTTGTATTCGGACTTGTATCTTTTCAGTTAGCATTGTTACCTGTGGAAGAGTTCATCTTCAATCTTATCGTACCACTTAATCTGAGGGAACCGTCCACGTTATTGGATATTATCAAATCCACTCAAGCTTTGACAATATTAACACCAGGCAATTTTGATGAGTTTCTGGTTTCATATGGATTAGGTATTATGGCAGTTTTAGCAATTTTTACAGCTATTCTGATCGAAAGAAGCTATCGCCGTATAGGCATTCTATATGCCGTTCTTTACCTAACGATATGCTCATTAGCTGTTATACTTCCTATAGTCAGTTTAGGATTAAATGTAATGGATGGATACCTATATCCTAATGAGATTTTTGTTATCGAATTGGTTATGTGTATATGTGTTGTTGCGATATCGGTATGGCTTGGATGCAGACTTTTGGCCAAGAAGATCACAGTGTAAGGAGGAGTATGATGAGACGTTATTGGTTTTCAATACTATTAAGTGTGTTCATGATTGTTGGATTAGGTACGTATTATGTATATGGCGCAACAGATCATCTGCCACAATATAAGCTAGCGACTATTGAAGGGGATGTTAACGAAGGGGCACAGATTCAGGTTCTTGGCTCATATATCGGAGGAAGAGGATCTGAAATATTAAGCGTGACAACGGATGGTAGTGATTATGAGAGTAGTCAGAGTATTTATAGTAAAATGTTTTCAAATTCGTCACGAACATGGATTGCCGAACAGCCTGGTACCCGTGAGATGATCAAAGACCATCGCTCCTTCATGTGGGGAAAGGGTAATGGTAACAGCTTTTATAAGGATGAGGAGTGGATTATTTATGCAGAAGCTGTCAATAATCCTGATGCTACCAAACCTGAACTACTACTAAAGATTGATCTTCTTAATCAAACTTCAGGTGAAGTGAAACATTATGATACGATTGTGGGCGAAATGCCCTATGTCTTCAGTTATGTCGTAGATGTACAATTCTTTGAAGATAAAATCCATATACTAACATTTAATAATCACCCATGGTCAGAAGTGGATATTACTGATTCAAATCAGTATCATGATTATATTGTGGATGTAAATACTGGAACTTTGACGGACCAAGAGATTCTAAATTATGGGATATCGACTAAGGACAATGTTGAGTTGAATTATAATATAATTACTAATGCGGACTTAACTACACAAAGTGATGTTGCTGTATTTGTAGTAAGTGAGGAGACTCGTGCTCCAATGAAGAACGATGAATATAACCGTGTACTTCTGGATAAGCATTTCTATTCCTATACGTATCAGACAGGAGAACTGATAGATCTTTCAAGTTTACTATCTACCGTTAAAATGGGAGTGAATACTTCATATCGTTTAGATGGTAGCATTCTTTCTATCCTAAATTATGAATCCGATGGGTTGACAGTATCACGCTTCAACCTAGTTACAGAGAAGTTAGATAAAGACGTAATCTCGATAACGACCCAGCTACTCAGTGGTGACACTATCGCTACTGGTATTATGAGCAATGACAAATTAAATATCCTTTATCATCACAATGATAATCCCATGGTTGCTGTAATAAATCTGGCGAATGGAGTTATTGTTTATAAAGGCGAAGTTGTGCTAGATGGCGCAGGATCGGAAAATACGGATCATATGAAGAATGTGGAACTCTATAGCTTGGCGATTGTTGAATAACATGTAAATGTGAGGTAATCCCAATGAAATCAACAGATTACTTTAATAGAACAATAGAAACATTAAGAAGATTGGAAACGTATGGGTACCAATTGGCATATTACATTTTACGAGATGAGGAATTAGCAATGGATGCAACCAAGAGAACACTGCTTGCCTTAGCTGAGGTCGATGAATTCTGCTATATGCCAGTGGATACCCAACGTGATTTACTGAAGAAAAGGGTCACAAGCCAATCCATCCGTTGCAGACACGAAATGATATCCGTATAGGGAAATATATGATTTTAAAGATCAAGAGCCTTTGGAGTACATCTCCAGAGGCTTTTCTATTGGAAAAATTAATGATGTAAAGGGAAAATATAACTTTTAAGCGAATGTATATTAATATCTAACTTTACTAAATAATGGAGGCATATAGCATGAAACTTAAAGAACTCATTGAGCAACTAACCATTTATTCAGCTCAAGGAAATGTGAATGTTGACATAACAGGAATAAGTATGAATTCACGTGAAGTGAAGCAAGGTGATTTATTCGTCTGTATATCAGGTATTCCAGGTCTTCAAGAAGATCGCCATCCGTATATTGATCATGCCATAAAAGCTGGAGCGGTAGCGGTAATCGTTGAAAGAGATGTCTCAGCCAACGGCAAGGTACCTACCATAAAAGTGCCGAACGCCAGATTTGCTCTAGCTCTACTTTCTTCACATTTCTACGGTTATCCGAGTCAAGAACTGAAATTAATCGGGGTGACAGGTACCAACGGAAAAACAACGACAAGTCATATCATTGAATTCATCTTAGGTTATGCTCTTTACCGGACAGGTCTGATGGGCAATTTAGGAACAAAGATCGGTAATACTATACGTAAAAGTAACCTCAATACACAGGAACCACATAAGTTACAAGCGAATTTAGCGAGAATGAAGGAATGTTCGATAGACTATTGTGTGATGGAAGTGACTTCTCAAGGTTTAGATATGGGACGAGTTATTGGATGTGAATTTCGTACAGCGGTCTTTACGAATTTAACTGGAGATCATCTTGATTATCATGGTACGATGGACAACTATCTTATGGCAAAAGCTTCGCTATTCGCAAGAATGGGGAATACGTACTCATCTGATCCTTCTAAACAAAAATTTGCTATTCTCAACGTGGATGATCCCGCTTCAGATGTATTCCATAATCTAACTACAGCTCAAGTGATTACATACGGTATTAACCATTCAGCAGATGTGATGGCAACAGACATTCAATTGACCACGAAAGGTACGAAGTTCAGACTTGTTTCTTTTGCGGGTATGGAAACGATAGAATACAACATGATTGACGCCTTTAATGTTTATAATGTGCTTGCGGCTATTGCAACTGCCCTAGCGGAGCAAATCCCGCTTCGTGTCATACGACAAGCATTATCTGAGTATACGAATGTTACGGGACGAATGGAGATTATTGATGCTAGTCAAGATTCTCTTGTGAATGTTGACTACGCACATACAACAGACGCTTTGAAGAATCGTTAGTTTGTCAACGGGAGAATTAGTTATTAGAAAGGATATAATAATTATGGAGCAAAGCAATTCAATTTTTCGTGCTAAAGCTGATAGAGATAAGTTCACTCGTGCATATGATGAGACAATGAAACTATGGACTGTACCTTTTGAAGATTTAATGATATCCACATGTTTCGGAGATACACACATCGTTGCATCGGGTTCGATTGAAGCTCCAGCAATCATGTTATTTCATGGGATGACTTTCAGTGCAACGATGTGGTACCCGAATATTGAATCTTTAACTAGACATTTCAGGGTGTATGCGGTAGATACAATAGGTGATTTAGGAAAAAGCAAGAACACATCTCCACTGAAAACACGAGATGAAGCGGCTCTTTGGATTTCAGACGTTCTCCATGGCTTACATCTTCAATCAGCTATATTTATGGGGCATTCGATGGGTGGTTGGCTATCATTAAATTTCGCCCTGCGTTACCCCGAGAAAGTAGAGAAGCTAATCTTATTAGCACCAGCATCAGGAATTTATAGAATAACTCCGAAATTTATGTTTAAAGTATATCCAGCAATTGTATTTCCCACAGAATCTCGTCTTCGTAAGGAATTATCATGGTTTATGAGCCGAACCTATGAGCCGGATGATCAGGCCGAACAACTCATACATCAGTTCATCATCTCGGGAATGAATTGTGTACCTCAGATCCGTGTGATGCCTTCTGTCTTTAAAGATCATGAGTTACAAAGCCTTTCTATGAAGATCTTGCTGATGGTTGGTGATCAGGAAGTAATCTATAATTACCGTAAGATGTTGTCTAAAGCTTTACGATTAATTCCTAATATACAGTCCCATGTCGTACCTAATGCGGGTCATGCTTTATCATTGGAAAACCACGAATATGTAAATGATACGATTATCAAATTTCTAATATGATGATGTAAGTTCAATCATATTAAATAATATAGGAGAAATATGCTATATTATTAACTTAGATATCGATAATACAAGTTGCCAATACAACAAGAAAGAGGAGTATAAATGATGAAGGATACGATCAATCGGATTGGTATTATTGACATTGGCTCCAACTCCATACGCTTGGTTATTTATGATACAACAGTTGATGGTGGATATAGGGTTATTAAAGAGTGCAAGAGTTCCGCACGCTTAAGTGAGAAAATAAATGAGCAGGGACGACTTGAAGAGCAGGGGATGGATTCAATTGTTCCTATTCTGAAGCAATTCAAGTTGGTATGTACAACATTTGGAGTGAATCAGATTCGTGCGGGTGCAACGGCAGCGATTCGAAATGCTAGTAACTCGGATGAAATCATTGAATACTTATCACAGCAATCAGGAATCGATATCCATCTCATTACAGGAAAAGAAGAGGCCTACTTTGGTTTTCTTGGAGTGATTAACTCATTCGATATTGATGATGGCTTCATTGTGGATATCGGTGGTGGAAGTACTGAGATTACACTATTTGAGAATCGAAGATATGTTAGCAGTGTGTCATTACCCTTCGGAGCGGTTAATACCAATATCATGTTCGGGGACCGTGGGCATTGGAATATCGATCAGATTCAGCAACTTCGCACATATGTGTTAGACAAGTTACATGAGCAAGAATGGTTACAATCAAGACCTGGTCTACCTTTGTTTGGTCTAGGCGGAACGATACGTTCACTTGGTAAAATAGATCAGAAGCAATGTAGCTACTCCTTACCCACTTCACATCATTATGCATTGGAGACAGGTGTCATCAATCATCTATATGATGATCTTCCGTATCTTACGTTAGAACAACGTAAAAATGTGAATGGATTGTCCAAAAATCGAGCTGATATCATCGTATCTGGACTAATTATTTTCCATACGGTATATCAATATATTCAGGCAATTCGTTGTCTGATCAGTGGAGAAGGGCTTCGTGAAGGGATGCTCCATGATTTATTAGATCCAGTTAGTCCGGTAAAGTCCAATACACTGGATTTCAGTATTAAGAGATTATTAACCTTCGAAGCACAAGTTTCACCGACCCATTTACAGCATCTTCATCAATTGTCCACTACCTTGTATGATACATTACGTGAAGAGGGAGATACTGAAGAAATTAAAAAGCTCCTGTACGTTTCAATCATGTTGTATCGTATTGGTGGACATATCAACTATTATCAATATAATCAACATACCCATTACTGGATTATGAATACGTCAATCCGAGGACTTACGCATCGGGAGATCATTCTCTGTGGCTTAATAGCCTCCTACAATACAAAAAGCCGGAAGCAGAAATTATCCGTAGATCATATGGATATATTACTGCCATCCGACGAGGAATGGATTCATAAGTTAGGATCGATTGTTCAATTGTGTATTGCGTTAGATCAAAGTGAAACACAGGCTGTCCAATCTATCTCAACCAAGATCGTTGATAAAACACTGCATCTCACCATTCGTAGCGATGTTGAGACATATATCGAACAAGAAGAATTAGATCGTGTAATCAAGGTGTTTAAGGGCGCATGGGATCTTAAATTGAAGGTAGACTTCCCTTCCATTTCTTAACGTTCATTGCTTCGAATTGGCTTCTGATTGGAGCCTTTTCGTCGTTCATAAACTCATAATTCCCATTAGATTGGAGAAATCTCGCTTTGACATTATCTTCTAGAGATAAGTGTAAGATTTGAAAGACTAATTTTTGAATATGCGGATCATACACGGGGCACATCAGTTCAATACGTCTAGTTAGATTACGAGTCATCCAATCCGCACTAGATATCCATACTTCAGGAGTACCACCATTCTCAAAATAATAAATGCGTGAATGTTCCAAAAAGTGATCAACAATGCTACGTACGGTAATATTCTCACTTAATCCGGGAACACCAGGACGAAGACAACATACGCCTCGCACGATAAGATCAATATTAACGCCAGCTTTGGAAGCATCATATAGCTCATCGATCATTTCTTGATTGGACAAAGAGTTCATTTTAGCGATAATTCTCGCTGGTCTACCGGCAGAAGCATGATCTGCTTCCCTACGAATAAGATCGAAGAGAGTACTACTCATATTTGTCGGAGCAACGGTAATAGCATTCCAATCGTAGTTAGTTGAGTAACCTGTCATTTGGTTAAATAATTCTGATGCATCAAGTCCGATATTGTGATTGGATGTGAACAGACTTAGATCTGTGTATACTTTGGCCGTACTATCATTATAATTCCCTGTACCTACATGAACATATCGTTGTAATTCTTGACCTTCTTGTCGAACAATTAAGGTTATTTTCGCATGTGTTTTTAAACCAATTAAGCCATATACAACATGACAACCTGATTTCTCAAGCTTCCGCGCCCACGCAATATTGCGTTCCTCATCAAATCTAGCTTTTAGTTCCACCACAACAGTGACCTGTTTTCCTGATTCCGCTGCAGAAGCTAGAGCTTGTATTAACGGAGAGTTGCCACTTACACGATATAGAGTCATCTTAATGGCCATGACATGTTCATCTTCTGCAGCTTGTGTTACGAAATCTGTTACAGCTTCGAAAGACTCATAGGGATGATAGGCAAGTACATCACGCTCTCTTAGTACTTCGAAGAAATCTTCATTCTCATCGAATTCCATCGGATAGACTGGATCAATTGGACGATGGCTCAAATGTGAATATCCCTTCAAAGATCCTGCGAAATTTTGAAGGAAGTTTAAGTCGAGAGGACCATCAATTTCAAAAATAGAATCCGTAATTTCAAACTCTTCTTGTAACAGACTTAATGCATATGGATGAATTCCTTTATCTACCTCTAGACATACAGGTGAACCCCATCTACGTTTGCGTATTTCCTTCTCGATTTCTTCCAATAAGTCCTCAGCACCATCTTCATTAATGCTTAAATCAGAGTTACGGGTGATCCGGAATTCATGAACTGCAATAGGAGTATACCCACTAAATAGTGTGTGAATATGTTGTTTGATTAGCTCTTCTAAAAAAATAAATTGTCTCTTCTTACTATTGGTGCGGTGAGGTAATGGTATGCATCGAGCAAGGTTATATGGTATTTGCAAAATTGCAAAAAAGGGTTCATTTCCATCGTCATCAATTCTATTCAGTACGACAGATAAATAGACGAATTTACTGTGAACAAGTGGGAAAGGTCTACTTTGATCTACAGCCATTGGCGTAAGCACAGGGAATATGATTTCCTGATAGTATTGTTCCATCGCTTGTTTCTGAGCAGCATTTAAATCTTCATACTCTGTGAAATAAATACCTTCTTTGTTCAATTGTCTAGAAATATCACGAAATGTACGATATTGCTCTGTAATGATTTTCGATACTTTTTTCAAAAGTCGTTTGTATAATCCAGAAGGGGTATAGCCGGTAAAATCTTTCTTCGTATAACCCGCTCTAATCTGATCTTGAATACCAGCAACACGAACACTCATGAACTCGTCCAAATTACTCGAGACAATAGCTAAAAAACGAGTTCGTTCAAGCAGAAGGTTATTAGGATCTTGAGCCTCTTGTAGTACGCGTTGATTAAATTCAATCCAACTTAAGTCTCGATTAAGATATCCAGATGGTAAAGTACGATTGATAGTTGTTTTTTCAGCAGTGTTCAACATATTTCCACCATACCTTGTTAGATTATTGTATATTCTTATTCATTTTACTATTAACTCGAAGAAGAAGTGTAAAAACTGTGTAAATTTTTACAAAACATCATAGATGGTTTATGGAATTATATTTAATATCACCATGTGAAAGTGATAAAATGTAAGTTAAGGATTCTCATTCAATATCGTCTATAATTTAAGGGACATTAAATGAAAGCAGGAAGGAGTTATACGATGAAACAACTCAAATCTTTGTTGATGATCATGATGTTAATCTTAGTCGTCACTGGATGTACTTCTACTGGAGAATCAAAATCTATTGGAGGAGCTGTATCCAATGATGAAGGCACAGTTTCACAAATGGAAGAAGGATTCATATTTGAAGTGACAGATAATAGCGTGTTGGTGTTGGATCAAGTGAACACAGAAGACTTCGACAAAACGTGGAATGATATTTCTGAGAGCTACAAAGGAAGCGCCATATGGCTTCAAACAAACGAAGCGTCTACCTTAATGGTAGGGCAAAAGGTTCAATATTGGATTGATGGACCTGTGGCAGAATCATTTCCCATGCAAGGATCAGCAGAGAAGATTGAAGTGATCGCTGAAAGATCTGTAGAAAATAAGGCTTTTCGAAATATTAAGGTTACTGGCTTAAAGGGTAAGTATACGATAACCGGTGAGGGTCGAGTGTTCGAAGTAACGATGAATTATGCAGTTTCAGACGGTCATAATTATTTAGTGGAGGATTTTCTAACCTTGGATATGGGCGCGCCAGAGTGGTCTGCTTTCACACTCGATATTCAAATTCCAGAAGAAAAGTTGCCACTTAATGGAACTCTTATCCTTGAGTTATTTGAATATAGTGCAGAGGATGGCAGTGTCATTAATTTGTTTAGTATACCACTTGAAAGTTTTCGATGAAGTGAAAATAAGATCTTACAATTTGATTAGACTCGACTAGTTTACATAATTTTTATTATGTAAACCAGATGGGATTAACTTAAAAAAACTCTAATAAACAAAACACTGGATAGTGCCTTATTAAGGCTCTATCCAGTGTTTTGTACTAATGGTCAAAAAATTATCTAATTAACTCTTTATCTTTAGGCAACAAGATAGCCAACATCCCGAGTAGCGGTAAATATGAGGATAGGTTCATGATAAATGGGATGCTTGTATGATCTGCAATATTACCCATAACAGCAGAGCCTAATCCGCCTAACCCGAAAGCCAGTCCGAAGAACAATCCAGAAATGAGACCAATCTTGCCAGGGACTAATTCCTGCGCATAAACGACGATGATTGAGAATGCTGATGAAAGAATAAAACCAGCGAATATACTTAGGACAGCTGCCCATGCCAAGGATACATGTGGCATTAGAATCGAGAAGGGAGCTGTACCTAGTATAGAGAGCCAGATGATATTTCTCCGACCATATCTGTCAGACAAGGGACCGCCTAAAAATGTACCAAGGGCTGCCGCCCCAAGGAAAGCGAATAAAAAGTATTGTGCATGCTGTATAGTGACTCCATGAGTTTCTATCAAGAAGAAAGTATAGAAAGAAGTGATACTGGACATGTACACATTCTTTGAGAACACAAGAAATACTAAGATAACGATGGTTCCGATGACCTGAGCACGACTAAGCCCAGTATGACGAACGTTGGCAGCTGCTTTTTTCTTAGTAGGGGTGACATGCAAGGTTTGTTTACCGTACCATTGGGCTACTTTGAACTGTATTGCAATGGCAGTAAGTGCAGCAATTGTGAACCAGATGACACCGAATTGGCCGATTTTTACAAAAATGAGTGCAGTCATGATCGGTCCAAGGGAACTCCCTATGTTTCCACCGACCTGGAATAAGGACTGTGAGAACCCCCGTTTACCTCCGCTAGCTAAGTATGCAACACGTGAGGATTCTGGGTGAAATATGGCTGACCCTATCCCTATGGAAATGACAGCGAACAGTACTACAGCAAAACTTGGTGCTATGGCTAGTGTGATGATTCCAATCAAAGTAAAGCAGACACCAAACGGCAATATGTATGGTCGTGGTCGGACATCAGCATACATTCCAATTAAAGGCTGTAATAGGGATGCTGTAATATTCATGGCGAACGCGATCAGACCTATCTGACTAAAGCTAAGATTCATGGAATCTTTTAATATTGGAAAAAGAGCAGATACCGTTGATTGCATCGTGTCGTTTAATAAATGAACGATACTAATCGCAAATAATATCGGGTAGACCGTTGTTGCAGCAGATGCGCTGGCTGATGATTGAGTCTTGGATCCTGTCAAAGAATAAACCTCCTGTGTATCGTACAAATTTATGAAAATACGTGTTGCATAAATAGCCACTATATCATTATCAACAATAATGTTTAGTTTGTCACTAGGTATATGAAATAACATATAAAAAGGCACAAAAAACAGCGTATAACATAAATTATACGCTGTTTTGATTTTAAGCTATTTTAAAATTGATGGAGGGGTAAGTGGCAACATAATTAACCATTGTTTTCGAGGAAATTATAAATATCGGACCACAATATCTTTGAATCGACCTGATGACGATTTCGGCATCTTGAGTTGTAAAGATCCATGCTTATAAGTCCCTTTGCTAATATCTGGATTAATGGAGCAAGGCAGTTGGATAATTTTACTCTGTTCATTTTTCAGACCCGTGATTTTGATCTGTGTCCGATTTAGCTGAACTCCAATATTTTCAGGATGGGTGTGTTTGGGTATCGTTATTTTTGTGATTAGGAGGTTGTGTGTATCGATATGTTCATAGATTAAATTTGATTCGGCAGTTGTTAATGGAGTAGAAGTAGCTTCTCTTATAACTTTTTCAACATAACCTTCGATCTGATTAGGATCTAGCTTCCACTGTTCTTCGAGGTCCTTCAGAGATAGTTGTTTTTTGAAAAAAGGATCTTCATTAAACCAATCTAACGGATTGGACTTATTGGAACTCATTTCTTCTAGGCCTCCTTCTCTTTTATCCATTGTATGGGCGGTTGACTTTTTCAGTGACAATTGGGCTTATAGCCACATAGAATGGTGTATCTTCTGAAGAGAGGGGTGGAACGGTGGTTTCAATTATTGGCAACATTAAAATTAATAATGTAGGTCCCAGTTCCACGGTCTTAGTAGGAAATACAGCATCCGTTATATTAAGCAGTAACTCAAAAATCTATGCCGGTGCCAACTCTTTCTCGATTGGTGATTCCATCGGTACGAACATTACAAATAACCAAGCAAGCAGTACTAATACGATGGACTCAGATGTGGTAGATCAGATTGCTCCTCCTTAAAGGGTGTGGTTAGTAATGAATATTTCAGTATATCAGTGTGTTACGGTTCATCATCTTAAAGTTGGTTCGATTTCCAATTCCTCGATTCTGCAGATAGGTACAGCAGGGAAAATCAATGTTTTGTCACATCGTTTTCCATCCAAGGATGCTAAAAATCGACCTCTTATTCCTTTACCTATACCAGCAATTCTGTTCACCTCATAGATTATGATTATAAGATTCGCAATACCATGAGCATTGGAGAGAAGGGAAGGCATGCACCCATATTACGTTCAACAGCTTTTTAATGAGTTAAGAATGCAGTCTGATAAGATTCAGCAGTTAGAGAAGAGGTATGGTGAACTACAAAGTGAAATAGAACATCTGAAGAACAAAAAATCAGCAAATATAGGTCCGATTAACTATCACTTTGAACAATTGAAAATAGAGAAGTTAGAAGGTACTTTAAATATAGGGATAAATCCGAATGAGGGAAATAACTTTGAAGAGGTCATGGTGAATGGTCAACCCATAGGTACAAATGAAGCAGAGAATAAGGCTTTATACGAGAAAATACATCCTACGGTTAAGCAATATGTCCAAGAAGAGGTCCCGAAACAACTAGCTTACTTAGCGAGTGAGCGGAATTTAAATATGAACCCTCAGTTCATCCACATGGTAACTCAGGATCTTCAACAACAGATGGATGGTAGAATTAATGAATATCTCGGACAAATGCCTAAACTTAAAGAAAGATCTGAAACTGATGAAGAAGTTTGCAATTCTATTATTAAACAAATACAAGTCGATATCGATATAGCCGTAAAACGTCATATGGAGTTTAATATAAACGAAGGGTGAGATTTGTATGAAAGTGATCGTCGTTAATAAGGAACTACAAGTCAATGCTGTAAAAATTATTTCAATAGCAGGATCATCCGTATTCCTAGTTGGAGATAGCCAAACGATTAATTGCTCATCTATTTATGATCATATTATGGAATATAGTATGTCTGCTGCTGGATGCAATAGCGGGGATACTATCAGTAATACTCTTTCTACTAAAGGTAATTAACTTATGAAAAATTCTAAAATTCACAATGTTTATATAAATAACATTTCTAATAGTTCTATATTTGTTAATGGTGATGTTGGTAGTATAAGGTCTAGTTCTATGGAACGAAGAGAAAAGACCACTCCTAACTTACATCAACAGGAAAAAGATCATAGGGACGTACCTCATTATGCAAAACCATTCTTAGGGTGTATTGTTAGAGATTATGATGCTGATGAGTTTGAGGCTCAGATCCTTCCAACAGAATCATTGATTACGTTGAAGCAGGTCAAAGTATTGTCGATTTCCACCGGTACGACCTTTCAAATCGGTAACAACGGCACTATTAATCTGAGAAGTCAGGTCAGTAGATCAAATCTATGATACAATGATTTGTCTGAAGGATGAAATGGAGGTGAAGGCGTGATGGATATGAACGAAGACTACGAAGAAGCGCTGGAAGCCTTTTTAATTTGGATGAAAGATGCTGGTTACACGGTTCATACACAAAAGTCATATCTATCTGATGTGAATGAATTTCTGGACTCGCTAGGTGGTAAAACGTTAGAAAATGTTAAGAAATTTCATGTTGTATCTTATTTATCATCAGTACGAGAACGTGGCGTGAGTGATGCTACACGTAATCGAAAGCACGCTTCTGTCAATTGTTTCTTCAAAGCTCTGATCGAATTAGAACTACATAATGTAAATCCAGCGCAAGATATTAAGAAATCTAGAACGGATAAGAACCGCGCACCTGTATATTTAGAGGAATCTGAAATGAACAAATTCTTCAATGCAGTTGATGGGAAGTACCGTAATCGTAATCTTGCGATCTTCCTGTTAATGGCTTACATGGGGCTTCGTGTGGGAGAGGTCCATACCCTTGACATCGCTGATTTCAATCTGGAACGACGATTACTTAGTGTATTCGGGAAAGGGCGTAAGTGGAGAACTATACCCGTGCCGGAATCTGTCTGTCCTGTATTGGAACTTGCTATCGCAGAGAGGTTGTTACCTAAACGTAATAAAGAAACGGCCATGTTCATCTCGCAAAAAGGAAGACGGTTATCGATTCGTGCGATCCAGCAAGCGGCTTCGGATACGTTTGCTCGGTTTCAAGATGATGTACCAGTAATGAATCGGATGCCATATTCAAGCCATAAATTACGACATTCGTTTGCAACGATGCTGCTTCGTAAAGGGGCAGACTTACGTACAGTTCAAGAATTACTAGGACATTCTTCTATTCAGACTACGACAGTTTACACACATATCACAAGTAGAGAGAAGGAGGAAGCAATGTCGAAATTGACATTAGAATTACCTGAATTCTCTATGAACTAATGAAATATGTCCGAAATAAATAGAATAATTGGACATATATTGAAAATGGTTAACATAATATTTGTTATGTAAACCAACTAAAATAGTTTTACTATCAAACCCATTTTCTAGTAAAATCCCAATAATATTTGTCTTGCGATAACTGTTTATATCCAATATATTAATTGAACAATCATTTTAGAAAATCCGTATCTGCGGAATTATATAGAAATTACATTATAAAAGGGGTTCAACATGCGATTTAACGTACAGCACTTATCTTTCTTTGTGATACAAGTCGAAAGCCGTGAAGGTCAGACCATTAAGAACTATAAACATTATCAAACGCTAGACAGTGAAGAATATATGGATAGTGAAATCAGTAAATTTCTCGATGGAGAATTCGCACGAACGGCCAAACGGAAGGTAGAGAAGAATCCGAATACTGAGCAGCCTCCGACCAAAATTGGTCGTTTTATTGTTGAACCAGGTCATGAATTAGATAGTAATCCTAACTATAATCTATTTACTAGACTTCGCTTGGTGGATAATAAAGAAGACTATAAGAATGCTTGTGATGATCTAATCCGCAGTTACCTAGATACAAGTTCCGTTCGCGGTGGAGCATTGATTATCATTCAAGCGGTATTGTCTACTCATTCAGATGATCCATTTATTTTCGTGCTCAAATGTGACTTCGAACAGAAAATAGCACGGATATCTGATGAACGGAATTTAGTAAGTCAGGTTGAAATGGCGATCAACGCCCGAAATATTAAATCTATTCAGTATCCCTATATGCCAGAAGAGGGAATAATAGAGGAATGGGAACTTAAAATCCATCAATCATCCCATGCCCGATATTTCGAAGATTTCTTGAAGTTTGTAACTTATGAACAATCCATTCCAGAGATCGTAAATGAGCATGTGATGGAATTTGTTCAGACGTATGTAGAGACTAAATGGCCGGATGCTAGCCAAGAAGAACGTCACCAAGAAGAACGTGAATTAGAGCTCTGGGCTGCGAGTGACAAACGAAATTTGCAGGAAAAGTGGGAGCCAGAGCAAGTGGTGGAGGCAGCAGAGCGAATTGTTGAGATCAAGCCGGAAATCGAAATCAAGTTCAAACTGGGAGAAACATTTATAAAAGGCTTCCTAGCCGATTACGGTGACAAAATTCATCTTACAAAGCTACGCGATGGATATGCTGTTATTATCGAAGGAGACGCCTTTACATTTGATAAAAGTTACTCACCCGTTGAATTATTACAACCAGAAAGTTTTCGAACGGTTTCTGAACGACTCCTACAGACTCAGAATGAGTTGGATGGCGATGATGTGTAATAAATCTCATTAAATATTAATATCATTAATTAAAATATTTGATAATAGTTAGCTTAGTTCATGTATTACTCAACCATAATTTGACTCATGATTGGCTATATAACGCAACGATAGCAATTTCCAATCGTTGCGTTTTTTGGTGTCTATTATAGTATATTTTGATATAAAGCTCTGAACAATGTATAATTACTATTTGTAAGTATATAAAAATTATAATTTTTAAGGAGAAGATGTTGTAGTGGAAAGTGATAGGACCGGGTTAAATCTTTTATTAATTGCTATTTTGATTGCATTTTCAGCCTTTTTCGTAGCAGTAGAGTTCGCAATGGTACGACTTCGTTCAAGCCGTGTGGATCAAATGATTAGTGAAGGTAGAAAGAATGCAACAGCTGTAAAAAAAGTACTCAATCATTTAGATGGATATTTATCTGCATGTCAATTGGGTATTACGATTACATCACTCGGATTAGGTTGGTTAGGGGAACCCACAGTAGAGGCTATTCTACATCCTTTATTTGAGAAGATGAATATATCACAAGCAATTAATGAGGTTGTTTCCTTTATCATTGCATTTGGAGTTATTACGTACCTACATGTAGTCATTGGTGAATTAGCACCAAAAACAGTTGCAATCCGTAAGACGGAAATGATTGCATTATTAACAGCTCAACCCATCATTTGGTTTGACAAGATCATGAGACCTTTTATCTGGGTTCTTAACGGTTCAGCGAATCAATTAGTCAAAATGATTGGGATCACACCTGCATCTGAACATGAGGAAGCCCATTCTGAAGAAGAACTTCAGATTATAATAAATGAAAGCTATGAAAGTGGAAAGATCAATAAGAATGAATTAGGTTATGTGAATCGTATCTTTGCCTTCGATAATATGCTTGCAAAAGATATTCTCGTACCTCGTACAGATATGGTGTGCTTATATACAGATAAAACGCAGCAAGAGAACATGGATATTATCAAAACAGAGCAGTATACTCGATTCCCTGTTGCACAAGATAGTAAAGATAATATTATTGGCATCATTAATACCAAACAATTCTTTTTAGCTTATAATGATAATCCTCAAGTCGAAATACAATCACTACTACAGCAAGTGATGTCCGTTCCAGATTCAACACCAATCGATGCTCTATTAAAGAAAATGCAGAGAGAAAGTACTCACCTTGCTATTCTAGTAGACGAATATGGTGGCACCACAGGAATGGTAACCATTGAAGATATATTGGAACAAATTGTTGGAGAAATCCGTGATGAATTTGATTCAGAAGAAGAACAAGAGATTACTAGAATTGATGATAATCATATTATTGCCGATGGAAAGGTCTCCTTAGTACTCATAAACAATTTGCTACCAACTGAGTTTGAAACAGAAGAGTGGGATTCAATCGGTGGATGGTTATATGGTCATCAGTCTGAACTAGAAGAAGGCGAGCAATGGCAACACGATAATATCACATTTACTTTGCTTGAAAAAGATAAGCATCGATATTGTAAAGTTGAAGTCTTAGTTCTAGCTTAGCCTATTCATTACTAAAGCAGCCCTAGTGGCTGTTTTTTTTTGGAATTATAAGAATGTATAAGTTTGTGCTTGTACTTCCATCGATATGGTTAACATAATATATATTACGTTTACTACAATATGATAACAACTTACTTAAGTAAATAGGGGAAAGAGAGATTTTCGATATCTAGAGTTTCATACTAACGATGATATCGCTATTTTATGTTATAATACTAACTTGTAATAGTGTTAATTCTCAATAAAGTTTGTAATCACGGAGGCATGAATAATGCAATCAAGACGATATATATTGTTTAGCTTAATATTTATACTCAGTTTGATACTGACTGCTTGTAATAAAGATAACGACGTCATCGAATCAGATAATTCAACATCCGTAGAACAAGAGGATTTAAGTGAGCAAGGACAGACTTTGAACATCGTTAGTTCGGACGCGATGGATAAGACAACTAATGAGATGGAACAATATCAGATTCAGACTCGGTTGATAGATTTTCATTTAATAGATAATACAACTGGACTAGCTTGGGGGATAACTCGCAAATCACTGAGATTATATCTTACCGAAGATAATGGAGAAACCTGGATTAATATTTCCCCAGCAGAGAATGTTCAATTTACTACGAATCCGAAATACGGTACAGACCTATTCTTTATAGATAAGAATAATGGTTGGATAATCCGCGATGGTCAAGAAATCAATGAAACGGTTGTTCTTCGTACAACAAATGGGGGAGGACAATGGAAGATATCCGCATTACCTAAGTCAGATAAGAGTAATGGTATATCTTTCTCTACTTTATCTAGAGGTTGGATCATGACCTCTTCAGAAAGTAGTACGAGTCGTGAAGAGAAATACCTCTATAGAACTGATGATGGTGGAGCTAGTTGGACTAAGATCATGCAGAATACGGGATCATTAACCTCATCAAGTGATACAGTTAGTTCCATTTCGTATGCGGGTAACATCAAGGACATGACATTTGTTGATTCACTTCATGGCTTTGTAACCGTACAGGATATGGAGACGCCAAAACTATATACAACAGAAGATGGCGGGAATACATGGAATATATTCTCAGACTTCATAGACTTTAATAAAATGAGGGGTTGCAGCATATTGAATTTAGGAACTCCTCGAATCCTTAATGGATCAACTAATCATGGATATATACCTTTGAATTGTTCTACAGATGAAGGAAGTAAATTCAATGGTTATTTCACGACGAATAAAGGACAGACTTGGGAGTTTGCTCCTTTTAATCTGAAATGGGCAAATGATTTGAATGCGATGCTTAGTCCCGTATTTATTAATGAGAATGAAGGTTGGTACTTACATGATTCGTTTATGTACCATACAGTCGATCGCGGAGTGAATTGGATGGAGTTACCAGCTAGCCAGTTATTACAACAATATTTAGACAGTTACCCAAAAGTAGCGAAAATAGATTTTGTTTCATCTAATATAGGCTGGATATTGTTAGAAAACACTGAAAAGAAGCGTTCATTACTTTTGCAGACTATAAATGGTGGCGTTAGCTGGGAAGTTCTTTAGTTGTTAAATTGTTAAAAAAAATAAAATTAAAAAAAATAAAATATTAATTTTGATGTACATTGTGAATATTATCACAAATAAATTTCAATAACTATGATATCTTAAATATATAAACAAGATAGAAAATAAAACAAGTCGATAGGAGTGGGAACGATGACAACTTTCAATTATAATAAGGATATTACTCAGAACTTACTTCAATTTTGCTATACATGTGAAGATGCTCATTTATGTACTACTGAAGAGAAATGTAGAGCTTGTTGGACCGAGCAAGGACTTATGACAGAAGAAAGTGCATTGGATGAAACTCAGACTTTTCTGCAATTAATGAATGTTTAATACTCTAATAATGAATGACGAAGAGATAGGGCAACAATGCCTTATCTCTTATTTGTTTTTTATAAAAAACAATCAATATCTTAAGTGTCAAGCATATATATGATAAGGAAGTAAGTGACCAAGTCTTAATCGCATTACATAAGGGGGAGAAGATTAGGAATGAACTCATTCTGGATGTTTGATTTTGTAGGAACGATCATGCCAATCTTCATGATTGTCATTATGGGGATTTTGTTATGGAGTGTTAGTAAAGGGATATCACAATGGAAGCATAATAATAAACAACCTGTACTCACCGTAGGGTCGAGTATTGTGAGTAAACGTAACGAAGTTAGCCAACATCATAACCACCAAAATGATCAAATATCTAGTTATACTCGTACTAGTTACTATATTACCTTTGAAGTTGACAGTGGAGATCGAATTGAGTTTGCTGTGAATGGGGAAGAGTATGGCCTTTGTGCTGAAGGAGATACAGGTCAGTTAACCTTTAAAGGCACTCGATATATGGGGTTTCTTCGAACCCCACGTAATACCCCTCAAGTAGAAGGTTCAAGCAATCGACAAGGATATGATTAACTAATGTTGAAAAAAAGCTCTCCCAATACTGCAATTGCAGTTGAATGGGAGAGCTTTTCTTGTTTCAAATCATTATTTAACGGTCAAATTATATTCTTCGATCTTGCTACTAATGGCTTTGGCTGCGTCATCCAATGCTTCTTGTGGAGATTTACTATCGTTTAATACTTCTTCAATAGCTGTTTCTGTCAATTGACGTGCTTCAGGGAAGACACCCATCACAGCACCCTGTGTTGCTAAATTAAGTTTCGTTTGATGAAGTTGATCAATAGCTGTTTGAAATTGAGGGTATGCAGTTAGATTATCTTTTACAATTTGCTCATCGTAAGCTTTTTGCGTGATCGGGAAGTATCCTGTGTTTACGTGCCAATATGCTTGTGTTGCTGGTTCTGCTAAGAATTTAATGAACTCCCAAGCCCCTTGCTGTTCTTCTTGGGACTTATTATTCATAATCCATAAGCTTGCTCCGCCGACAACAACTCCACCATCAGAAGAACCTTCAGGTTTAGGTAAGAAACCCGTTCCTACTTCGAATTTACCATCAGCTGAGCTAACGATACCGCGTAGAGAAGCAGTAGAATCCAACGTCATTGCGATCTGTCCTGCAGCAAATGCTTTCTTAGTATCATCTGTTTTACGACCAAGATTCATCATAGATTTATCATCTAACATTTGTTTCCACCATGTTAATGTTGCAACGCTTGCTTCACTATTTAATAAAGAAGAAGTTGCAGGTGTAGTTCGTCCGTTACCATTATTGATGAATTCTACACCTTGATTCGCTAGTAATTGCTCTATGAACCAACCGTAGATTGCAAAAGAAGCGCCTGTTTGACCTTCACTAGTTAATGCTTTAGCAGCTACAGCTAGCTCTTCATAAGTCTTAGGAGGATTCTCAGGATCTAATCCTGCTGCTTTGAAAGCGTCTTTGTTGTAATAGAGTATAGGGTTGGAGGTATTGAAAGGCATAGAATACAACTGATTATCGAATGTATAATACCCTAGAATATTTGCTTCTAAAGATGAAATGTCATATTTCTCTTGATCAATAAATGTCTGAACGGGTGTTACTGCATCAGTATCGATCATGAAGCGGCTTCCAATCTCATATACCTGCATGAGAGCAGGGCTACTATCTGAGTCCATCGCAGCTTTTAATTTATTCAAACTTTCATCATAGGTTCCTTGAAAAACGGCTTCAACCTGAACATTTTCTTGTGAACTATTGAAATCTGCAACAAGCTTATCCACTGCTTCTCCAAGTCCTCCACTCATTGAGTGCCACCATACGACTTTCACTGGTTCCGTTTTCTTAACAGTTTCAGTTTTTTCTTCACTACTGGATGTAGCAACAGCTGTTTCTGCAGTTGCATTGTTACTGACCGTTGATCCACATGCGGAGGTCAAAAACAGGATACAAAATAACATCATTAGAACATTGGTCTTGCTACCGACTTTTCTTAAATTCATGATCTTTTTTTCTCTCCCTTAGTAAATCAATGTTTTTATCTGAAATTAGAAATATTCCACAAAGGATTTTCTAATGTCGGACCATAATAGGTGAATCATTTGAGCCTTCATCACATTTAGCCTTTAAGAGCACCCGCAGTAATTCCTTTGACGAGTGGTTTTAAGCCAAGAATAAGCAGTAGTAGAGAAGGAATCAGAACAGTCACTACGCCTGCTAGGACTAAGTTCCAAGAGGTCATTTCTTCAAATTGCAGCATACTGATTCCGATTTGAACCGTACGCATTTCTTCTTTATTCGTAATGAGAAGGGGCCATAAATAGTTATTCCAATGATTTAAGAATGTATAGACACCAAGCGTTGCGATCGCAGGAGTAGTTAAAGGGATAACTAATGAAAGAAAGATACGGAAATGCCCGCAACCATCGATTCGGGCTGCTTCAAATAATTCGGATGGCAATTGCAGATAGGCTTGTCTCAATAAGAATGTTCCGAATGCTGAAGCTAGAAAAGGTAAGATTAAGCCCGTATAACTATCTAGTAAATTCCAATCTTTTACCGTTAAATAATTTGGAATCATCGTTACTTCCCAAGGGATCATCATGGTTGCAAGGAATAATGCGAACAGAAATGTTTTTCCAGGGAAACGAAGAAATGCGAAAGCATAAGCTGCTGTACTCGCTGTTACGATCTGTCCTAACATGATAAAAGTAGATACAACGAAACTATTACTGATAAACCTTATAACCGGAATGGTCTGTAAGACTTCCAAATAATTATCCCAACGTAATTCACTAGGAATGAATCGTGGTGGATATATAGCTGATTCTCCGCTTGTCATAAAAGAGGAAGATAGCGTGTAAAGTAAGGGAAACAAGATTAGACATGAAGCTATCGCTAATGCGAGATATAAGAAGCTTTGATTCCATTTGTTGATGATCATTGATAATGCACCTTCTTCTCTAGGAACTTGAATTGGATCAAAGTTAGAATGAGAATAATAGTAAAGAGAATTAACGCTTGAGCACTACCAACACCGAACCTATAATTCACAAATGCATCTTGATAAATATTAAACACCATGACGTTCGTACTATTCATCGGGCCACCTTTGGTCAGAATATTGATCTGCCCAAATGATTGGAATGCACCAATCATAGATACAACGGCTACAAAGAATAAAGAGGGTGTAATGAGTGGTAATGTTAATTTGAAGAAAGTACGAAATGAACCTGATCCGTCAATTTTAGCGCTATCGTAAATATCTTCGGGAACGCTCTGCATACCACTAAGTAATACAATGAATTGAAAACCTAAGTTCATCCATACCGTCATGATTGAGATGGATATAAGTGCCCATTTAGGATCTGTTAACCAATGGATTGGGGTTGCATTCATTAGAGTTAGGAAGTAATTAAATACCCCTAAGGTAGGATGGTATAGAATCATCCAGATGATAGAACCTGTACCAACTGATATTGCCATGGGTAAGGAAAATATAAATCGAAATAGAAATATTCCGCGCAGTCGATTCTGTGCTATTGCTGCAAGCAACATGGCTAGAATGATTCCAGTAGGAACGGTTAGTAGAATGAAACTTAAAGTATTTGTAATACTTTTATAGAAGAGTTCAGAGCTCAATAGATCTGTAAAGTTCTTTAAGCCTACAAATTGTGCGACACGCCCGCGAGGATCTGTTAAATACATACTGAGGTACACCGATTTAATAAGCGGATAGAATAGAAAAATACTAAACAACACCAAGGAAGGTGCTAGAAATGCATAAGCAATTACTCGTTCTAACCAACGATTAGTTCGTATGGAACGGGTAGAGAAAGAATGTATAAAGGATCTCGGTATTGCTTTATGTAGGATGATTTCTTTTTCCATGAACGGATATTCCTCACTCTCAGCTAATTTTGTAATTCCAGTTATTAGTAGCTAACTTTCCAACACATCATAATTCTTGAATATTAGGCAGATATCAACTCCATGTAAAATATAGGAATTTATATTTGTTGTGTCACAAACTGGGCTATCGCACATAAGATATGGTGAAATTAGAAGCTGTCATTCAGGATGTTATGCTCAAAAACTTTTAGCCAATGCTTCCGAAGTAGTTTTTTCGATGTCAATCAGGATGTTATGCTCAAAAACTTTTAGGAGGTGTAAGGGTGCCCGTTGTAAAAACGACTTCTGCACATACGAAGATGCTAGCCAGATTAATGAGAGCTGAAGCTGAAGAAGATGGAGAAGCAGGCATGTTAATGGTCGGGAATGTTGGGGTCAATCGTGTATTAGGAGATTGTCTAGATTTCAATAATATCCGCAACTTAGAAGATATGGTCTTCCAAAGCCCGGGTGGATTTGAAGCTACACAAAAAGGATATTTCTATCAAGCAGCTCGTGACAAAGATATCCGACTTGCTGAAAGAGTCATCAGAGGGGAACGTAGATGGCCTGCTAGCAATGCGCTTTGGTTCTTCAGACCAGTAGGGGACTGCCCAGCCACTTGGTATAATCAGCAAAATACTGGGAGATTTAAAGCACATTGCTTTTTTACACCAACACCTCAAGATTGTCCGACAGTCTATTAACAGAATGTAAAGTGAATCAAAAAAACAAAATTAGAAGATTAAGTTATTGCTTGTACACATAAGGAGGAATTTAGATCATGATGCAACAATTTCAACCGGTAGGATACACCATTGGGAATACACGTGGGGTTAACGGTGCACCAAATGGTAGTGTAATGGGTATGGGTATGAATAATGGAATGGGAATGAATAATGGTATGGGTAATGGAGTAGGAGGGTCATATATGAAACCCCCACAAGTAGCAAGTGGAAATCCGATGACGCCCACTGGGAACGTTGTTTCAACCAATGCCCCTGTATTTGAGCAATCCTATATTGAGAATATTTTACGCCTTAATGTAGGTAAAGTAGGAACATTCTATATGACCTATGAGAATAACAAAGAATGGAATGCAAGAATATTTAAAGGTGTGGTGGAAGCTGCCGGACGTGATCACATTATTATTAGTGAACCCGATACGGGACGGAGAGTTATATTGTTAACAATCTATTTGGATTATATTACTTTTGATGAGCCAATTAATTATCAATATCCAGGTGTGCCGGGTACTATGCAACCAATGAGACGTTAATCATAGTATAAAGTTGCCAAAAGGGATGCAATTTCGTCTGAATTGACGAAGGCATCCCTTTTGAAGTGTTTAATCGTTGTTTTTAGATCAAATCATATTGTTTTTGTAAAATATAGTCATACCTCACCGTTTGACTGTGTAATGTATAACTATATAATTAATAATAAGGCTTCAAACATTTACGAAATGGAGATGAATGACTTGGGAAATTGATGTTTAATCATGCAGTGATGCTATTCGTTCCACAAATCATTTTAAAAAAACGAAGGAGGTGTACCTATTCGTCAGTGGAGGATTACGGCGAATAGGAACAAGATTGGACCCATTACCGAGTGAACTAAGTATATTTTTAGTTATTGCATTAATATTATTAAATGGTTTTTTTGTTTCAGCAGAGTATGCAATGGTAAAAGCCAGGAGTAGTCGAATTGACACATTAGTCTCTGATGGACGCAAAGGTGCATTATTAGCAAGAAATATTACGAACAATGTGGACTCATACTTATTAGCTTGTCAACTTGGAATTACAATATCATCATTAGGACTTGGATGGATTGGTGCACCTGCTATGGCACAATGGTTACATCCTCTTTTTGACATATTCGGAACTAGTGAAACAGTGATATATACTATATCAATGATCGTCTCATTTGTTATTATTACAATTCTTCATTCTGTATTAGGTGAAATAGCACCCAAAACATTTGCATTGCATAAATCGGATGCTGTCACGTTGCTATCAGCAGGACCCATGACGTTGTTCTATAAGCTGATGTCTCCATTTATTTGGATTCTAAACGGATTGGCTAAACTAATATTACGCATTTTCAATGTCTCAACGGATTCAGATCTAGGTTCGGCTCATACGGAGCAAGAAATACGTATTCTCATGAAAGAAAGCAATAAAAGTGGACTTATTAATAACACAGAACTTGCACTTGTTGATAATATATTTGGATTTGCGGAAACGACCGCACGTGAGATCATGATCCCTCGAACAGAAATGATCTGCCTTTACCAAGATGGAACAAGAGAAGAGAATCTCGAGATTGCATTTGACGGCATGAGAACACGTTATCCTATTTGTGATGGGGATAAGGACAATATTATCGGTTTTATTCATATTAAGGATTTAATTCGTACGAATGATAAAGAGTATCCATCGATTATCCGACCTATTATTACCGTACCAGAGTCAATCCATATCAGTACGTTACTTAAGCTGATGCAAAGAGGCAAGTCGCAAATAGCCATATTAATTGATGAGTATGGTGGAACTTCAGGTCTTGTCACGATGGAAGACATCATGGAAGAAATTGTAGGAGAAATACAGGATGAATTTGACGAAGAGCGGCCAGGAATCGAGAAAATAAGTGATGATGAATATTCCATTGATGGATTAATGTTGATTGATGAGGTCAATGAACGATTCGAATTGGATATGGATTCTACGGATTATGATACTATTGGTGGTTGGTTGTATTCACGACTTGAAACCATACCTCCACAGAAAGGTCAATCTGTAGAATTCGACAATCATGTATATATAGTTGATGAAACAGATAATAAGCGTATTTCGCGAATTCAACTGATTAGAAAGCAATTTGTAGGTATAGAAGAAGGAGCATCATAATTTCATCAAAAAAACATATAACTTTTTTCTGGATATAAGCGTTTATATTATATTCCATATAAATCCAGAGAGGAGTTAAGTAATTATGCGCAAGTCTTTCAAGAAATCGTTAACCGTTACTTTGCTAGTCACATTAATGAGTATGATGTTTGCACTTGAGGTGGGTGCTGATGATACGAAAGTATCGGGAGCACTTACAACTCCACCTCCTAAAGAGGAAATAAAGGTAACAGAAATAAATCCGAGTTTTGTTTATTTGTTTGATGGTATAAGCACGATTACGGATCAGGGTAATCTGAAGGTACGAGTCAATGCAACAACAGTTGCTTACGAAACGGTAAGTTCTTTAGGGGCTGACGTATCTATACAGCGATGGACAGGGAAAGATTGGATTACCATTAAAAGTACAGTATTATCGACCACGCTAAGTGATAATTTCACAGGTAAAGCAGATTGGGATGTAACAAAAGGTTATTATTACCGAGGAATGAGTAACCATTGGATTAAGAAGGGTGATATTAAGGAACAATTTGTAACTTATACATCGTCGATCCTTATTACAAAATAGAAAAGACTAAAGGGAGGTGTCAGCTTAGCTGATGCCTCCCTTTAGCGATAAGGGGGTTATTTAATTCTGATTTAGTTAGGCAGACTCTCTGTAATCGCAATAAGTTCTTCCTTACTTACATTTCCGAATATTCGAACGGATAATCCATTGTATATGAACTGAACATCGTTGAACCTACCTGGTGTGAAGAATACTTCAATATCATTATTGAGAGTTAGAATTTCTGTTTCTAAAGAGCCAGAAGAAGAAGAGCCCATCTGTCGTTCGCTGAAAGATTGTAGCATAATCCGCATGGGTTCACCATTCGTTGTTCTATATGTCATTGTGATTGAATCAGCCTTCTGACCAGAAGTTAAATCAGCCATTTCAGAACTCATTAATTGAAACCGCTCTGGTATTTTTTGAAAATCAGGATAAATGAATGAAATATTGTCCTGTACTTCTTCCATGGTTAAGACATAAGACTTATCCTCAGAAATGCTATGCAATGTAGCCGAAGGATTGTTTGGATCTTCAGGATAGTTCTCAGGTGGAGGAGCAGTGATTGCCTCGTCTAGATTCGGTTGACTGTAGGTCTCGACGATAATATTTACAACCCCATTACCCAAATTTTTGATAGATTGGAACACGGGTGAGATCGCTTGAGTTACAGCTGGCGGGTTGAATATAATGGATCCAGCAGCGACGGACGCAGCGACAATGCCTGCGAGTTGGAAATGGCGTTTTCTTTTTTTAGACTTATTCAATTTATGAATTTCTACTTGAACTTTTTGCCAAGATTGTTTTTTGGATTCATCGGAGGTAAGAGAGGTTGTTGAAACAGATTGCTCAAAGGTATCATCAAACCATTGATCAAATCTTTCGTTGTTCATCCATAACCCCCCATTCTTTATGTAGCTTTTTCTTCACATTCTCACGAGCGCGGAATAATCTTTGTTTGATAACTTCCTCACTAATATCTAACAATTCTGAAATTTCTCTATAGGACAATCCTTGTTTCCAGCGGTATTCAATTAACACGCGGAACTCAGGTTTCAATGAATTCACTATAGCTTGAATAGAATCTTCCATCATCTTACTTTCCACGAAATTCTCAACAGAGATTGGAACTTGCAATCCTTCATCTATATATGTATAAACACTTTCAATGTCGACTTGGTTACGGTGTTTTTTGTTTTTTCTTAAATAATTAATAGATGAGTTTTTGGTGACGACTTTTAACCATGCTTTCAATTTGATCACATTATCAAAAATAGGTTTCTTTTTAATGATTTGTATAAAGGCATCTTGTATTATATCTTCCGTGGCAGCATGATCTTTAACTATGTAATATACCATGCCGTACACATAATCATAATATTCATAATATATCTTTTCTTGCAGAACCTCACTTAATTGGCTGAAATCTGTAGCAACCAATAGTTCTAAACTGTTCGACATGATTCTCTCCTCTCTAACAAATAAAACGATAATGTAATATACGGTATATTTTTCAACCAACATGTATATTTTACATTATTTATGAAATCCTTGCCGATATAATTTCTCTATGAATACAAACTTTTTTGTGAAGTTTACGCTTTGGATAACTTATAAGAACATGATATGATATAGCATATTATTTAATATTCATTTAGGAGGCTATTCATGAGTACACAATATTCCGCATACGAAGCAGATTTTCAAGGAGAGAAAGCAATATGGTTGAAGCATGGACGCTATGAAGCTGCTATATTGCCTGAGCTAGGCGGTAATTTAATTCTATTCCGTGATACAGAGAAAGGTTACCATTTCTTACGTGAACCACAAGCGAATGAAATGGAAGATTTCAAAGCTAATCCTGGAATTTATGGTATTCCCGTATTGTTCCCACCGAACCGTTTCGAAGATGGTAAGTTCCCTTGGGAAGGTAAAGTTTATGAACTCCCAATCAATGAGCAAGCAATGGGCAATCATTTACATGGATATATGCATACCCTTCCATGGAGTGTAGTTCATTTCTCCGCAGATACATATGAGAGTAAGGTTGTTCTTTCACAGAAAGTGAGTGAGGGACATCTCTATAAAAAGTATTTCCCATTCGAATTCACGATTACATTACGATATACCCTCAGTGACGCAGGACTTCAACAACAAGTAACTGTGAAGAATGAAGGCAAAGAACGGATGCCAAATTTACTTGCTTTCCATACGGCAATCAATGCTCCATTTGTACCTGAAAGTTCAGCTTCAGATTATCTAGTGAAGATCAGTATAGGTGAACGCCAGGAACTTAGTGAACGGAATTTGCCAACCGGGCGAATTCAGCCTCTAACCGCAGATGAACAATTGATGAAGAGTGAGGGAGTTAATCCGTATTTTGCAAGCATGGATAATCACTATACATCGGTTACGCAGAATGGTCGGAATTTCATGGAACTGACGGATACAAGAACTGGTGATAAGTTAATCTATGATGTTGGTACATCATATAAGCATTGGATGATTTGGAATAATGGTGCGTGTGAGAAGTTCTTCTGCCCAGAACCACAAATGAATCTCGTGAATGCGCCTAATATTAATGGTAGAGATGCCGAAGAGATTGGACTTATTGGACTTGAGCCGGGTGAAGTATGGGAAGGAACAAGTCGTTTGTATTTTGTAGAAGCATAATATACCAATCAAAAGCGGAAGGCATGAAAAGCCTTCCGCTTTTTGGTAATAGTCTCGCAATGATCCGACTAAAGAGGTTCAACTCATCCTTAATTGATATCCGCAACTCCTACAAAAGTGGTCTATTGTTGAAACGGATGTACCGCATTGAACACAATGAATGATGTTAGAAGATTTACTTCCTTGAAGCGGGACAGATTTAACCTTAACCGTATGAAATTGTTGTCCGCAAAAAGGGCAATACGTAGCATCTGCAGGTAACATTTTTCCACAACCACATTCCTTTTGACTTTGGATTTGCTGGACTTTTCGTTGCATATGTTCAATTTCTTTCTCAAGTTTTAGAATGATTTGTTGATTCTTCTGTAGTTTATTGATTGGGATCATACTTTCTTTGCGGGCAATACTTTGATGTACAATACGTCCAATAGCAGTATAGTTCTTATCTATTTCTTTTTCTTTCGATGATATTTGCATTTTCAATGTAGCGGATTCAACGGTATTATGCGCTTTTTTACCAGCATCAGAGACACCTTGTTTCATCTTATTGAAGAATTGTGACATGCCATTCCTCCTTTTCAGGGTATATAATATTCTCCCTGTACTACATCAATACATGGTTTATGATTCTATTGTATGGTCATTGTTTGTCTTGTATTACCTTGGTAATATCATTGGATTCGGCCTTTAACTAAGAGAAAAGAAGGAGAGGAATAAAGATGGAATTAGAAATGAATTACGAAATAACAAACACATATGAGGAAGCTACACAGATAATCAAGCGAGTTGGTATTCTGCCACTAGCTCCCCTTATTCCCGGACACCCTTCATTAGGAAGTATTACTGAACCTAATCAATGGCATTCAGGTACAATTCATGACCCATGGTCGTGGAGAGTACGCTTCCCAGGAGACGGAACGGCAGCATATGGCAAAATGTTTAAAAAGAAAGCTATTCTAGTCTCACGTGATTGGTTTCCTTATGTACTTAAGGTTCTCGGGCATTCAGATGAACCTGATAAACGATATAAGGACGGTTTATTATCCAAAGCTGCATTAGATGTATACCATGTCATCCTTGATGATGAAGGTATTGATACGCGTGAACTTCGAGGACGTGTTGGTATGAAGGCTAAAGAAATGAAATTAACATTTGATAATGCACTGTTAGAACTCCAAGGAAATTTAGATATTGTGATCTCTGGTGTGAAGGAAAAAGTGAATGACAAAGGAGAACCAAATGGGTGGAATAGTACATCTTATGAAACGGTGAGCCATTGGATGTTAGATGCTGGTATTACTGAGCTTTCAAAAACTCGCGAAGAAGCAGGCTCCGATCTAAATCATATGCTTAAGAGTGTATGTACTCCTGAGGCACTTAAATACCTGCAAAAACAATTTCATATATCTGATTAGACAAGGGTGAGGTTCAAGGAAAACATTAGAAGAGAAACTTTTTCACCCAGACTTTTCGTTTAGATGAGTAGTGAGATTAACAACAGAGTCGGGGAATATCTAATGGGTTCTACATCAATTCCTAGTCGAACTTCGGCTAACAATAGAAAAGTGACAAAGAGAACATCCTGAATTGGTGGACATGCCCAATATTTGGGAAGGCTTGCGACCGCAAGATATCGATGCGGGGAAGAAATAGAATAGGAATATACGCATAATCTACACTCATGGCAGTATCGAAGATATCCTTTGCTTCCAGAGTTCACTTGATCTGCTGACAAAGTAGGTTGTAGATAATGAAGAGCCTCGTCTATCACTCTATAGAAGGCGATTAGGTGAATTCGCCTGAAGGTAGACCTGTATTCTATGAATCTAAGGAAGTGGCAAAACAAATCTTGCCAAAAACAGAGTGATGGAGAATCGTAGATTATAACTTAATGAACAAATTTTAATGTGCACTCTTAAAACACCTTGACTTCAGCATGGAGTGAGATTGATTCGGCAGTATTTCTTATCGAAATATGCTGAGGAAGATGAGTTAGATCTGATCTTATTATTTGATGTTGAAGGAGAGTAGCTGATGCAGAAAGATCGTAGTGTTCACACTGTAAACAAAGTAATTGCTTGTGTTCTGTCATTCATATTTATCATTATGGCAATAGCAGTACCTGCCCACGCTGAAGAAGAACAGGTTGAGACTACACCATCTAGGATTCCTTTATCCAAGTTAGAGGAAACGATTGATGCTTATGTTGCCTCGTATGAGAAGTATACCGCTGCCGTTTCGATTGTGGTTATCAAAGATGGTGAAACTATTGTGAATAAGGCATATGGTTACGCAGATATTGAGAATCAGCGAAAGGCGGATACCTCTACTGTTTTTGAATGGGCTTCCATCTCTAAACTGTTGGTCTATACGAGTGTGATGCAGCTTGTCGAACAAGGAAAGCTTGATTTGGAGACGGATATCCAGGAATATTTGCCAGAGGGATTTTTCAAAAAGCTGAAATATGATGATCCAATTACCCTCTTGAACCTGATGCATCACAATGCGGGTTGGGAAGATCAAACAATGGCCGAGGTGTTCTATTATTCCGAGAATGAAACTTTAGAATTAGGAGAAACTTTGCGTAAAAATGAACCGAAACAGATATATAAACCGAATAGCATAGTGGGTTATTCTAACTATGGCGTTGGTCTAGCCGGTTACATCGTGGAATTGATAAGCGACCAACCTTTTTATGAATATGTCAATCAACATATATTTAAACCGCTTAATATGAACGACACCTCGATTCATCCAACGGGGCAAGATCATCCAGATTTAGTACAAAGAAGGAATGAGATTGAAGGGTATACTAAAGATTTGAAACTGATCCCTCAGAACAGAGTATACGTAACGTTTTATCCTACAGGGGCAGCCATTGGAACAGCAGAGGATTTAGCGAAATTCCTTGCAGCGCTGATGCCTGTGGATGATAATAATTTATTATTTACGAACAGGGATACGCTAAACGAAATGTTGTCAACAAGTCTATACTATGACGGGACTTCTATTCCTCGATTTGCGCATGGGTTCGTTGAGATGGAATACTGGGTACCTACACTGATGCACGAGGGGAATTTAAAAGGATTTTCAAGTAAACTTGTCTTTGATCCAGAATCTAAATTTGGGATGGTGGTAATGACAAACCAGTCTTTTGAAGAAATTTATTATTATGGACTTATTAAAGAAATTTTTGGTAGTACTATGTATTCTAATTCAATTACTTCGGAGGGGGGAGGATATTTTCAATCCGCACGACGGGCAGCCTCTAGATTTACTGACTTATTTACAGCACTTGACATAACAAAATACACAAAAGCTGAGTTAAGTAGTTTTTATAATGTTGTCGAGCATAATGGTGTTGTTGAGAAAATTTCCGTCACCCCTTATATTGATTTCTTGCCTGTATCGAATTTAAAGGTAAACTTAATTAAGATATCTCTTATTCCTGTTGCGCTAGCCATCATTTTCAGTTTATGTGCTTTGATCGGCTATTTAATCCGGATGCTTCTTTACAAACTATATAAACGAGGAAATCATCCAACCAAGTTTGATAAATATCATCTTGCAATTAATTTTGCAGGTGTCTTACTCCTTCTTAATCTTTTCATCATACACACGAGGTTAAGGTTTCAAAGTTTTCCCGCTTATTCTTCGTTACGCATCAATTTAATGTTTAACCTGCTTTATGTGGTTCTAGCAGTGGCGTATCTTGGCTTGCTTATTTACAAACTGTGGAAGAGCAGTTACAGCAAAAAGCAAAAGGTTATGTACATCATAACTGGCATCTCGGCTTTTATATTGGCTGCTTTTATTGTGGGATGGAATTTGTATGTTTAGAGTGTTGTAGATATGTCCTAAGCTAAACATATTAATGAGCTGGTGAGGTGCTTTGATAGGCACCGGCACTTGTTTGAGTGAGGAAAGGGTAGTTGTGAAATTCGATAAGGGAGAGTATTTCTCCACCGAAGTATAGGGCTTTAAGATGAGCAATCATCTTAGGGCCTTTTTATATATCAATGTCCATATATGTGAATGGCTGTTATACTAAAAGGAATAAATTTACGGGAAAGTTATTTTGTTGTTTTTGTATAAAAAAGAGCTCGGTGTCTGTCTGGAAAGGTGCGGTGGTAAAGAGCGAGACATATCATAAGTGGAACGTTTTTACACCTATACTCTTGAGTCTGCGCATACGAGTAACTATATATTTGGCAGTGCAGTAATTTACACTTTCAATGCTAAAAAGGAGTCATTCCCACGCTCATGTTAATCAGACGATTAGCTCAAAGCACTAGCTGAAGCCAAAATTATTAAGGATGTCAGTTGTCATGTATGGAGACATTCCTTTACGACTTATCTTATGAAGGATGGGATTAATATCGTTACATCCAGGAATTACTTGGTCACCAGAGTGTGTGAAGCACAGAGCGGTATACCGTTCCCTACGGTCACTTAAGCTACTTGAACGTTGGTAATGTGCGAACGTTATCGGAAATTATTGCAAATTTAAGGAGAATATATTATGGGTACTATGACCCTTAAACGTTTTAATGGAACTGAGAAATTTAAACTATTAGAATCAAGGGCTTATGTTGTTCGTAGAGCTGATGAAACAATAATGATGTGGTTTGAAACTGAGACAGACTCTCAAGCTATTATGTCGGTTGAAGATACTGCTAATTTCGCAATGAATCCAAATGCTGAAGTTACAATATATCTTGATAAGTTAGTACTCAATGAATTTGGGACTAGATCGTTTGAACTCTCGCAAGGATATAACGAAGAAAATAAAGACCTGGATGCTAGATTGTATTATTTTGAACATCAAGATGTAGATGAAAACTTAATAAACTTGGAGTATAGAGGTAATGGGGTCTTTTTTCTTCAATGGAGTGGAACAACGATAGATATTAGTTATTATGATGACAGTAAACCGAAGACGATCCTTGAAATAGAAGGGGATTTTTTCTTAGAGGAATACACATCTTGGGAATGATCACTGACTCATTTGATAGTAATACATGGTGGCAATAACATCCGATAACAAAACATTAATACATCGTCGCTGACACTCCTTGGTCGCCAAGGGGATATTCGGAGAAGTCAATTCAGGCGACACATCCAATCGGCTAAGTCTGACGACCCGGACCTACGATCCTTAAGCCACTTGAACGTCAGGAATGCTCAACGTTATAGGAAATCACAGTGTGACATTTAATGAAAGCATTTAAAGGAGGCCTGTATGAAGACAATTATCTATATGATTAGGCATGGAGAATCACCATACAATGAAGGAAATGAAAGAATAAGAGGGCTTACCCCAAAAGGAAAGATCGATATTGAAAAAGTAACGAAGTTACTTATAGATGAAGGAATAGACATGATTATATCAAGTCCTTATACTCGAGCAATTCTTAGTGTTGAGGGATTGGCCGAGCACTTAAAGTTAGATGTTAAAGTATTTGAAGATCTTAGAGAACGTCATTTTGGATCTTATATTATTGATAATGCAGAGTTAATGTCTAGTATCAGAGAGAGTTTTAATGTCCCTGATTATACCTTGCCAGGTGGAGAGTCTAATGCTGATTGTCAGAAAAGAGCAATCTCAGTTCTAAAACTCATATTAAAAGAGCACAGAGGGAAGAAAATAGCAATCGGGACTCATGGTCTTGTAATGACTTTGATGATGAATCATTTTGATCCAGCTTTTGGCTTGGAGTTTTTGAATCAATTAAAGAAACCAGATATCTATAAAATGCAATTCAAGGACTTAGAATTAGAAGTAGTAACAAGAATGTGGAATGATTAGATTTTATAAGGTTTATCCAAGAGGACTGTGACATCACCTAGCACCGCATTCCTACTTCGGGCATTCGCCCTTGATCGCTAGGAAAATTTGCAAGAAGATTATTCAGGCGATACATTCAAGCAGCTAAGTCTGACGACCCGTTCCCTACGGTCACTTAAGCCACTTGAACGTCAGGAATGTCAAACGTTAGATGAAATTGCCTAAAATCAGAAAAAGAGGTAGAGATGAAAAACAATAAAGCTCTTATCAAACTTGCGGAGAATTTTGTGAAGGAAGAACTAGAATTTGATCGATCCGGTCATGATTGGTGGCATTGTAATCGGGTTAGAAATATAGCTCTAGAAATTGCAAAGAACGAGAAGGCAGATTATTTTATATGTGAATTGGCAGCACTTCTTCATGACATTGCTGATGAAAAAATAAATGAATCAAAACAAGCAGGATTAGATAAAGTACGGAATTGGATGATACAGAATATAGACGATAAAGAGTGTATAGATAAAGTCATGAGTATAATATCAACAATGTCTTATAATGGCGGACAGAACAAACCAATGAAAACAATAGAAGGTCAAATTGTTCAAGATGCTGATCGACTAGATGCTTTAGGGGCAATAGGAATTGCTAGAACATTTGTATATTCGGGTTGGAAAGGACAGCAAATACATAATTTGGAACAAGATAATACTAATATGGATTACAGATCAAATGAAAAAACGGCAATATACCACTTCTATGAAAAACTATTGAAAATTAAGGATTTGATGAATACGAATTATGCGAAAGAGATAGCGCAGAAAAGACATTTATTTATGGAAGAATATTTAAGTCACTTTTATGATGAATGGAATTTTAAAGAGTAATTGTTATAAGTATTTCGGAGAAGAAGCAACATCATCTAACATAGTATTTACGCTGCAGGGCTATCGCCCTTTGGTTGTCAGAGGTATAATCATGGAAGAAGCTCAGACAACCAATTCCCCAGCCTAAGATAAGAGCAATCTAAGGCTAGGAGTTTCGTGAATACAAGAACGTTATCTGAAACTGACGAAATACATATAAAGATCAAATCAATAAACGGAGGTAATAATTGTATGACAAGTCCAATAAAAAACCTAATTAATGGAGTATTCATTCCTGTTAGTAATATTGAAAGCGCCAGAGATTGGTATTGTAATCTACTTAACCTACCAAACGATGGAGAGATATTTTTTGGACATATTTATGTTCTTTCAATGCAAGGAAAGACAAATATTGTATTAGACAGCCAGATATATTCACCAGATAATGTATTTAAGATTCCAAGTGTTCAATTAGCTACAGATGATATTGAAAAATCCTATGAATACATAAAGTCTATGAATATTGAACTGATAACAGAAATTGAAAACGGACACTGGTTTAATATAAAAGATCCTGATGGAAATATATTAATGATATGTAAGTAATATTTGAAAGAGTATTCGAAGATGCCGTCAACGTCAGATAACAATGTGTTGACGTATCGTTGGACAAGCGCCTCGGTCGCCAGATGATAAGTCGGGGAGGCTGATTCAGGCGACACATCCATTCACCAAAACCGCATCGCGGCCGGCCGAGATCATGCTAGGACTCGTGCAGCTTAGGGTGAATGGACGTCGTGAACACGGAAACGTTATGTGAAACTCTCAGAAAATCGGATAAAATCAATAAATTACTAGAGAATACAGAGGAGTTATTATGAATCCAGTTAATTACAATAGCAAGATCTTCAAGACAGTCAAGAACACTGAAAATGGTGAAGTAAATCAAGAAACAATTTTTCATTACTATCAAGAAGAAGATACAGTGTGGGCAGAATACTCAGGAGGCGGAGTAGTAAAGGGACATTTAGTTGCAGTAGTAGATGGAGATGGATGCTTAGATATGAGGTATCACCATATTAATGAAAACAAAGAAATAATGACAGGTATTTGTAAATCAATACCAGAATTTATGGATGATGGTAGATTAAGAATCTTTGAAGAATGGGAATGGACATGTAAAGATAGATCTAAAGGATATTCAGTAATAGAAGAAATAAAGCATAATAATAACTAATGATTTGAAGTTAATTCAGTGAAGCCGAGAGCATCACATAACACCACATACTTACTGCGGGCATTCGCCCTTGATCGCCAAGAGGGATATCAGAGAAATGAGTTCAGGCGATACATTCAACCAGCTAAGGCTGATGACCTGTTCCCTGCAGTCACTTAAGCTACTTGAACGTCAGGAATGCCAAACGTTATGTGAAAGATGGCAAAGCTTTAAAAACTTTGAAGGGATGAGTTCAATTGAATAATTCTGAAGTAATACAAAATGATTTTGATCGTATTGCTAATGGGGATGATGACGAATGGAATCACAATAATCATTATCACAATTTCCTATTAAGGCAGATACCTGATGAGAGTATAAATGCATTGGAAATAGGATGCGGTAAAGGAGAGTTCTCTAGAATACTAGCTACAAAGGTTAAGAGCGTTGAAAGTATTGATTTATCTCCAGTCATGATTCAAAAGGCAATTGAACACTCTAAATTATTTCCGAATATAATATATCAAACCGGAAACATTATGGAACTACCTCTAGAAGATAACTCATACGATTATATTGTTTCTATTGCTGTATTCCATCACCTTGAACTCGAAGAAATATTACCTAAACTAAGGAGAGCTCTTAAGCCTAATGGAGTAATAGCAATTCTAGATTTATATGAACAGTCTACAATGATTGAATACTTGCTAAATTTATTTGCAATTCCACTAAATAAATTCCATTTAATAACGAAGAAAGGTAAGAAGATAAAAACAGAAGAAGAAATTGAAGCATGGATTGAACATTTAAAACATGATAAGTACATGGATACTAATCAGTTGAGAAAGGTATACACTAAGCTTCTACCAGCAAGTAAATTTAAAATCCATTTATTATGGAGATATTCAATGATTTGGCACAAGTAAACTCGAAGAAGTGCCAACCAGCTAAGTGGCAGAGACACCCGGTCAAGATTGAACGCTTCGCTAGTTCATTCAGACAGCTTAAGCCGGTAGGACGTCAGAAATACGAAACGTTAGGTGAAATTCCTGCAAAACTTAAGTGAGAGGAGAATTCAATGAGGGTAAAACTTAATCCAATAGATATTGAAAGCCAATCTTTAAGCTGGCTATGTATAAAGCCGATGTTGTTAGCTGTTCGGGGGAAGGACCTCTCAGCCAAGTCCGACATGTATAACCAATTAAACGAAGGGCAAAAGGGACTCTACTTATTTTATTCTTTTCATAACCATACAAAGACCTTGGAAGAATTTTATTGGTTCTCTGCTTATAACATCAATGAACTGAAATCATGGAATGGAATAAAAAAAGGACTAAATTATTTTAAGAATATTGCTCTGTCCGAAGTATTAGAGGATATAGAGATCCTCATAGCGGAACAAAATAGATTGAAGAAAACAGTAAATCAAAGGGATTTAGAAAATGACAAAAGGCTAATGAATGACGTGATAGCGCTATATGATAAGTATATTGATTGCTCGGAAACTTCAATAAATAGAATGAATGATTGGATTAAAGCGAATAGAACAGAATTCATTGAAGATGATGTGTGAGTATGGGACTCTGAAAATGGTATGGAAATTGTTATACGGGGCAGTAAGGTTCTTGAGGTGCGTGAGTTTTTAGGTTATGGAAAATTTGCAATTTGGGAAGAAACTGAAGAAAATTGATCGTAAGATCAAAGCTCCTGCAAACAACTCTTGAAGCCTCATCATTGATACACTTGGTGATACCGCAAGTAAATCCAATAATCAGATAATTGATGCCACTGCAAAGAACAATTTTCTAACGATTATAAGAAATTAGAATGTAATCATCGGATAACAGCACATTTACGCATTGTCGATGACTCTCCTTGGTCCGGGTAAGAATTTTCGATGAAGTATTGCCGGACACATTCCTCTAACTGCATTTGTAGCCAGGCCTACGGCCTTTAAGGGGATGGAACGTCGTAAATGTCTGAACGTTATCAGAAATGATTGTAGGACAATGTCTAAAAATATATTTTAGAAACTTGATTTCAAGAGCAATTTTTAATACTAAAAGAAAAGATGATAAAATCTAAAATGTATTTGGTGATCAAGAAAATTTATATACTCTGAAGTAAGGAGGAAAGTACATATGGGAAAGAAGAAAAAAACTTTGCCGAAAAATTTTGATGAACTAATTAAAACGGACGATATTTCAGCTTTAAAAGAGGTATTTACCCAATGTGAATTGGATGCCCGTGGTGGTTACAGTAAATCAACAGCCTTGAGCTTTTTCAAAATACCGAATGAATTGGTTCGCTGGCTCGTGGAACAGGGTGCTGATATAAATGCTAGAGACAATTACGAAAAAACGCCTTTGCACGAACATGCAAAAAGTTGGTGCGGTAATACTGAATTGCTGCTTGATTTAGGTGCAGATATAGAAGCCATTGATTATCAAAACGAGACACCTTTATTTGCTGCCGTAGGTTCATTTAAACCAAAAGCGGTTCAAACGTTGGTTACTAAAGGAGCAAATATCAATGCAGAAAATAAGATGAAACAGACTCCATTAGTAAAAGCTTTGGCATGTTGCAGAAACGCGGATATTGTCAATATGGCGGAAGTTGCCGATATTTTGCTTAGCGCTGAAACAACAGTAACGCCTGAAATGAAAGACTTTATTAAGCGAATTGGAAGCGACTTTGAATTTCACAGAGATGGCTTTAATAAAGAATATTTAAATCAAACCGATGAGGCACTTTTACGTCTATATGAGCTATTTGATGTTCCTCCAGTAGAGAAGCGACAGACGCACGACGGTGCCTCTTCAATAACAGTAACAACAAAGGGTTGGCAGGCGCAACATAATGAACTCTGGAATTTACTCATTCCTTCAAACGGACATGCAAAAACGGTACAGGGTGAGGTTATCCGTATTACAGGTAAAGTGTCATACGAAATTTTAGATAATGGCGGTATCAACTGGGATAATCAATATCGTAAAATGCTTAATATTTTGATACATTACTTTAGCTTGGGCACACCATTAAATGCTGCTGCACTTCAAGAGGCAGTAACATTAGCGAAAGAACTTCACAACGGAAATGGTAGTGATGAACCTGCGAGACTGTGCGAACTGTCAGTGCATTGGGTACTCAGCAATCCGAATCCTATTACTCTGGAACAGCCTGTCTATAAGCGATAACTTAAGTTCGATTTATTAAACGTATATAATAAGCATCTTCTACGCAAAATACATCCCTTTTTTCTAAGCACTTTCTAGCTAAGAAAAAGGGATATTTTTATAGTTCAATACAACAAGAAATGTAAATATGGTAAAATCTGAAATACATAGTTAGTTTGTGTTCCAAGCGAGGTTGCCCTAATGAAACATGAAGATTAGGAAATGGTAAATAATTTAAGAACCGACTCTAGGTTAGTTATTGATCAAAGGGATTGCGGCGCATTCAGAGTAGAATTTTATAAAGAAATGTAAAGAACGAAGAGAAATGAAGTAATTAATGAAGTGAGTTGTAGAGTAACTCGAAGAAGGCAATCACATCTGATAACATCGTATTCGCCCTTGATCGCCAAGAAGGATTTCCAAGGGGGTTATTCAGGCGACACATCCAATCGGCTAAGTGGCGGAGCCACCCGGACCTCTGCGGTCCTAAAGCCGCTTGAACGTTAGGAATGCGCAAAGTTATAGGACTTCAGCGCACATCATGATAACCCTTTATAACTATTCATAGATGTTTTTTAGCTAAGGCAGGTTAATTTAACAAATAACGGAAGAAATATGAATGGTCTTTATTTAAATTTATTTGGTCTTTCAATTCTTCTCTTAACTGTTTTGATTTTTATCATTTTTTGTTTAAAATTATTTTTTTTTTTTACAAGAAGGAAACTATTCCCGAAAAAGCTACTATTTGCTTCTCTGACAGGGATTATTGTGGTTTTTGCACTATTTGCATATAGTCAATACTTTTTTACATTTAATAACCTTGAGGGTGAATTTTACAAAGGACCCGTGGATTCACCGAATGAAAAATATACAGCTAATGCTTACTATATGACATATGGTGGTGCCGCTGGTGGTGTCAATGTATGGGTAGAAATCACTTACAATGATGAGCTTGATAAAATCGAGACTGTTTATTATAGTGATGCAAAAAGTAAATTTGTTATGGAGTGGAAGGATGAAGATACTCTATATATTGTAAATGAAGAACCTAAATATCCAAATTCCAATAGAAGTATTGAATTGGAGATAGGTAAAGAGATTTATCACGAAAATGGTCTAGCTTGTCAAAGTTTGTTAATGAAGGACAAGTATGAAACTTGCTATCAAAAATAAAGCATCTAGTTGCACTTATAGGACACGATAGTTAAAGTTAATTAAGGTTGAGAGTATTACAAAGAAGGCGCTGACGACCCGGTGCTACGCACCTTAAGCCGATCGAACATCAGAAATGTGGGTACGTTAGATGAAATTACGAAGTGAGTTTTTATTTAAAACCAGGAGGTAAATTATGTCGAGATATATAACGCTGGCTGATGGAAGATCGCTAAAAGTCGAATGTTTAAGTTGTGCTTTAACAAGTGGATTGATCACACCAACGGGTGGAACGATTTATGAAAGTACAAATTTTCATGTGCATCAAGATGTTGCTTATCCAATTAGAGGTTTAGTGATACTAGCCTCGAAAAGGCATTTTTACAGTATGGATGAGTTAACGAGTGAAGAACAAATTGAATATATCGCTTTAATACATAAGATAAGGAAAGAACAAAGGTTATTATTGGGGATTGATAAGGTGTATTACTTTTATAATGAAGACACAACACATCATTTTCATTTGTGGATGGTTCCAAGATATGAATGGATGTATCAATTTGGCAATTCAGTTGAATCATTAAGACCCGTTTTGTTGCATGCAAGAAATAACATGAATGACGAAGAAAATATGAAATATGTGATTGAAGGAATTGAAATATTAAGAGATGGGTTAATGGATTTTGCAAGTAATTCAAAGTAACTTCATCTAACACAATATTCGTGCTGCGGGTGCGGATACATTATAGGAAATCATCGAACATCATAAAAAACCTCTATAAGCCATTAACTACCTATTTCATAGATACTTTTTAGAACTGTCAGGGTTGTTGCTTTGAGGTGAAAAGGAGAATTATCATGAATTCAGAGTTCGCATTTATTAATTTCCCCCGTTTAAAAACAGAACGTTTCACACTACGTAAAGCAGAAGAAAAAGATCAACATGATATTTTTGAGCTTTATTCAAACGAAAGCGTAATTAAATATATGCCATTCACACCATTTATTTCTGTCGAGGATGCGATAAATGAAATGAGTTGGTATCAGAAAATTTTCAAGGAACAATCTGGTTTACGGTGGATGATAGAAGATAGTGAGTCTAAAAAGGTGATTGGAACATGCGGATTTTTGAACTACGAGAAGATGCACAATCGCATAGAAATTGGTTATGACTTAACTCCTCACTTTTGGGGTAAGGGTATCATGACAGAGGTAGTGAAATGCATCATGGATTTTGGATTTTTGACCATGAAGGTAAATAAAATCGAAGCAAAAGTGGAACCAGAGAATGAGGCGTCGATCCGTTTGATGTATAAGCTCGGCTTCCACAAAGAAGGTGTCTTAAGGCAACATGAGTTCGAAAAAGGGAAATATGTTGATCTTGCTATCTTTTCTAAGTTGAAAAGTGAGTATTAACCTCTTATTTTCCATGGTGCCAAATCACAGTTAATTAAAAACCTAATTTGTTGCATTATTGGAAAACAACTAAGCGGATTGAAAGATATTCAAGATGAGGGCACTACGCTTAACAATGTTTTTCATCATCGTCAATAGCGCTCCTCAGTCGCCGATAGGGGATTCAAGGATGTAGAGTCATGCGACATACCCAACCAGCTAAGTGATAAAGCCAACCAGACCTTACGGTCCTTAAGCTGCTTGAACGTCAGGAATGCCAATCGTTATCGGAAATCAGCGTAAAATCTGTCTCCATGATGGGATTCATTGATTATACTTATTATTTATCTGGA